>CAMBFR010000006.1 GCA_945865815.1 Candidatus Sulfopaludibacter sp. SbA3 | reverse complement strand
TGACCCACTTAAAACCCGGAATACCCCCTAATCCAGGAGGGGAGTTTTTGCCCCGCGCCTACAGGTATGTTGTGCCCTCCAGACTTAAAGTCCCATCAAGCTTCGATACGCCTGCCAGAAGCCGCGGATTGCCGTTTCATTCGCTCGCGCGGACGTAGTCGAAGCGATTTCGCGGCCACCCATTTCGATAACGGCGTTTACTCCGCTTCCCGCTCCCGCAATGCCACGTTGCACGTAGCCGCCGATCGATCCGTCTTCCATCGAAATATATCCGGCGGGACCGATAAGGTTGCTTTGCTTCATTCGCATGGCGCGCAGTTCGGGATCGTCATCTTTATATGCAAAGAAAGTCCAGTGGAGTTCCGAGCGCTCGGGCCCCTGCGGCACGAGCTGCCGCACCGCCAGCGTGTTGTAAATCTGCTGATGAACCAGGCCAGGGAAGATCGACTGGATGGCGACCGTGATTCCGTCGTCGAATTCCTGGCGGCTCTCGATGAGCGACGCGTCGGCTAATCGGAGATCATCGATGAGAGACCGGATACCCGTTCCCTCGTACTCGCCCGGACGGAAAGTGGCGCCCTTCGAGAAGAGAATGCTGTGCCATCCGCCGTGATCCAGTGTGATGCCTCCCTCCATCGTCAGCCGGTTCAGTTTGAATGTGGGGTAGAAGGCATGCAGGATCGTGGCGTGATAGGGATCGCGCGTGTTTTCCGAGTACAGTTTCCAGTTGTTCGGTAAAACCTGATGATGGTAGCCCAGCACTTCGATGGGCTTGTGGAACGCCCGCGCGATCAGCGCCGTCATGCCCGGGCCGAGATATGTCTCGAGATCCTCCGCTGCCCCGAACGTGCCGAAGATCAGGCCGCGAAAGCTTTCGGCCCTGACGCGCTCGAGTCCATGCTGCGAGATATCGAAGTCCGGGGGCATGCCGCCCTTTCCCGCAATGCCATTCTGGAACGCAACGCTGCGCAGCGAGCCCGTCAAGTCGTAGCTCCATGCGTGATAGAGGCACGTGAAATTTTGCCGCTTCCCGCCGGGCTCGACGCACAGGAGCGCGCCCTTGTGAGAGCAGCGGTTGACGAGCGCGTTGATGCCGCCATCCTTGTCCCGCGCAACAATGATCGGAGTCTCGCCGATGTACGTTGTCCGGAAACTGCCCGGCTCCGGAATCTCAGCTTCAAGGCAGAGATAGTGCCAGACCGGCCCGCGAAAAATCCGCTCCTGCTCGAGGCGGTAGATCGCTGGGTCCGACACGACGCTGTACGGCGCGCGCGTCACTCCTTCGGCTGGCCATTGGATTGGAGACATTTGGTTCTTCATGTCTTAGAAATGAGAATTGAACATTGAACAATGAACATTGAACAATTGGCAGACAAGAATTGAGTCAATTGTTCAATGTTCAATTCTCATTTGGGGGGGCGTAGCGCAACCCCATTGCGAATATTACAGCCGCAGCGATCAGCATCGGCAATGCGGCCAGCCGAAAGATAGCGACCGTCGACCACCCGGCCGTCATCAGCCATCCGCCCGCCAGTGGACCGATGATCGAGCCGACTCGCCCGATGCCCAGCGCCCAGCCCACGCCCGTCGACCGGATCGCCGTTGGATAGAACAGCACCGCCGCCGCATTCACACTTTTCTGGCCGCCGCTCACACAGAAGCCGGCAGCGAAGGTTGTGGCAATGACCGCTGACAAAGAGGAAGCCGCCGCCATGCCCACCAGAGCCACAAACACACTCCCGAAAATATACAGGCCGGCCAGAACATTGTAGGGTCCGAGGCGATCCATCAGCGGCCCGCTCAGGATGCCTGCCGCAATTCCCCCGACCGAGATCAGCGTAGTGGCCAGCACTGCAGTCTCTGTGGAGAGGCCCGAATCGGTAAAAACCGTAGGCAGCCAGTTTTGAAGAAAGAAAAAGTCGAGCAGGTTCATGAAGAACACGATCCATAGAAGGATGGTCCCCACGCCACGCCCGCCACGGAAAAGCTGGGCGACCGGAACGCCTTTGGCGCCCGGCTCGGCCATCTTGAACTGAGCGTCTGCAGGCACGGAAAACTCCGGATCGATTCGCTGCAGAAGATTCCGGACCTTATCCGGGTTGCCGCCTTTCAGGGCCAGAAGATGAATCGATTCCGGCAACTTCGCCACAAGCACCGGGATGAGCGCGAGCGGCAGCACGCCGCCGACGAGGAAAACCGGGCGCCAGCCGAACTGCGAAATGATCGCGGCAGTGAGGCCTCCGCCGAGAATCGATCCCAGGGAGAAACCGCAAAACATGATGATGACGAGCGTCGCCTTCCGCCGGCCGGGACAATACTCACCGGTCAGCGCCAGGGCGTTTGGCAGCGCGCCACCCAGGCCGATACCCGCCACGAAGCGGTACACCATCAGCCCGGAGACTCCCTGCGCGGTTGCGGTGAGCAGCGTAAAGCAGCCGAAGAGCGCCGCCGAACCGATGATGGCCCACTTGCGCCCGAACTTGTCTGCAAGCGGCGCAATCACCAGCAGTCCAATCATGAGACCTGCGAGGCTTGCGGAAAAAACGGGCCCGAGTGCGGCGCGCGAAAGATTCCAATCCCTGGCAAGGGCGGGTCCGAGATAGCCGATCACCTGGGTGTCGAGACCGTCCAACAGAACTACGAGGGCGCAGAGCGTAATGACCGTGATTTGGAAACGTCCGACCTGCCGGGAATCAATAAAGGACTGAACGTCAATCACATCTGCAGGCATGGGAGAGGCATCCTATTTCAATCTGGATGTGCAGGCAAGCAAAGGGAGCAGTTTGGAGTAATTCGCAAACGTATTTCCGGAACATGATCGAACACCCAGACTCGTGATGGCATGTTAGACTTGGTCAGAATTCAGCCTAACGTGGAGGAGGCCCGGACATGAAAGTGCTCCCCCTGTCGGAAGTAAAAACCAGACTCAGCGAGCTTGTCGATGTCGTGGAACGGCGTGACGAGTCGATCACGATAACGCGCAATGGGAAGTCCGTCGCAATGATCGTCAGCACGGATGAATACGAGGGGTGGCACGAGACTTCCGAAATCCTGCGGGATTCAGAATTTCTGCGTGAGATCCGCGATGGAATCCGGAGCCTCGCCCGGACCAGGAAACGCTATACGGTGAACGAGCTTTTCGGCAAGTAGAGCCCGCGATGTCCGAACGAACTCTCAAAGTTCCCCGAAAGGTTCGGGAGCTTATCCGTCATCTGGATCCGCGGATGAAGAGGAAAGTGCGGGAAGCGCTGAAAGACATTTTGAAGGATCCAAACTCCGGGAAACCACTTCAACGAGAGTTGGAAGGGTACTGGAGCCTCCGCATCGGCCGGCATCGGATCATCTATCGCCCGGATGAGGGCGGATCTGAAATCGTCGCATTCGGCCCGCGAAAGTCGATCTATGAGGAACTGGCCCGCCGCATTATTGCTTCACCTCGGGATTCCAGTTCATCAGGAGCGTGATCGGCGCGTCGGCACTGTCCAGTTGCGTATTGATGAGGAAGCGCCCGTCGGGGGCGACGTCCTACTGCCGGCCCAGTTGCGCGTCCACGCCGCCTCCGAAAATGCGTGTTGGAAAGAGCACGACCGGCGCGCCCGGTTCGAGCGTGGAGCCGGTGACGGTGATCGGCGCCGCCATCATCGCGCCCGCCGGATTGAGGTAGTACAGCTCTTTGCCGTCGGGCTGCCACACGGGCATGATGCCGCCTGCCGTGGACACCTGCCATTGTCCCGTTGCCGCCCCCGCGGCCGTGCCCGCCGCGCCGGGTCGGACAAACGGCCGCACGTAGATTTCGTTCCGCCCCGATTCGTTCGAGTGGTAGGCCACCCACCGGCCGTCCGGCGAAAACGAGCCATAGGCCTCGCGGAATGGGGTCTTCAGAAACACCGACGGCGTACGATCGCCCGCACTTTCTTGTTGGTTGCGCCCTGTCGGGCTTGCATTTCCCACTGCTGCGCCCTGCCGGGCTTGCGCTTCGCGCGCTCCGCTGACGGGCACGACCCAGAGGTCGGCGTTCGTCTGCGGGTCCATGCTGAGATACAGCAGGAAGCGGCCATCCGCGGACCAGCTCATGGGGGCCTTGAGCTGGTCGGAGGCCACGAGCAGCTCCTCCACGCCCGCACCGCTCGTGAGCTTCTGGTAGATGTCACTTGCCCCCGTCTGGATCGAGCGAAACACGATTCGGGCGTCGTCGGGCGACCAGAGAGGAAAATCATCGAACGCCGCATTGAACGTGACGCGGCTCGCGCGGGCGCCGTCCAGCAGCCAGAGGTCCCGGTTGCCCTGCACCGTGCGGGCCACGACCACCCGACGGCCGTCGGATGCCACGCGGGGATTGATGAGAGTGTCGTCCGGGTCGCCGACGGCGACCCGAACTGTGCCCGACCGATCCACCCAGGTCAGTTGCCGTTGATTGCCCGCACCCGTCCG
The DNA here is from genome assembly GCA_945865815.1 of Candidatus Sulfopaludibacter sp. SbA3. Taxonomy (GTDB): domain Bacteria; phylum Acidobacteriota; class Terriglobia; order 20CM-2-55-15; family 20CM-2-55-15; genus CAMBFR01. The sequence continues at coordinate 73,168 of CAMBFR010000006.1, read as the reverse complement.
GTAGGCCACCAGCCCCGTCGCCGCCACCGAGACGGCGCTCCGGAAGAAATAACCGTCGGCCGCCACCACCGCGTCGGCCAGCGTCACCGGCTCGCCCGTAAGCGCGGCCTGTGCCACATCGAGCCGCTGGGCCACGAGCGCGCCCGCCCGCACCCACAGCAGCCACCCGGAGGGCAGAAACACCCCGGCGCTGTCGGCGGCCGTCAGCCGGGTCGGGGCATTCCCGTCGAGCCCGCCCAGGTAGATCCCGGCCGTGTCCGGCGCGCCCCCCCACATGTAGAACAGAAGCCGGCGGCCGTCGGGCAGAAAGTGCGGCGCGACGTGGCCCTGCTGCTGCGGGCCGAGCGTCGTCACCGCGGCCGCCGCGCCCCCGGTGGCGGACAGGCGCATCAGGGGGGCCGTCACGCTCGGCGCAAACACGATGACGCCGTCCGCGTTCCATGTCCCACCGGAACCGTTGGTGGAGGGAGCCAGGGTCTGCGGCGCGCCGCCGCCGAGGTCGATCCGCTTCAAGGCGCCACCGGCGAAGAAGCCGATCGTTCGGCTGTCGGGCGCCCAAAAGGGAGCCGTCGCACCCTCGGTGCCCGCCAGCGGCTGCGCCGTTGTCGTCGCCAACGATCGCAGCCACAGACGCGACGCGCCGTCTCCCGAGGCCACGAAGACGATCTGCCGGCCATCGGGCGAGAGGGCAAACGACGTAGGCTGGTCTGTGGGGGGCGTGACGAGCTCGGTCCGCGTCTCGGGCGGCGGCGTCTCCCGCAGATAGCGTACTGCGGGAATGGTGAGCACCAAGGCAATCAGTGTGGTGGCTGCCGCTATTAGCCAGGCTGTGCGCGAACCTTGTGTGGGCGTGGTGACCGTTATCGCCGCCAATGGCTCCGCCAACGACTGTTCGATGTCCATTCGCAAATCGCCGGCGTCGCGCCTCCTCTTTTTCAGGTCTTTTTCCAGGCAACGCCGCAGCAATTCCTGGATTCGCGGTGGCAACTTCGGTGGGAGCTTGCTCCAATCCGGCTCACGCTCAATAACGCGTGCGAGAATCCCGCCGACGTCGTCCCCATCGAACGCCTGACGCCCGGTCAGCATTTCGTAGAGCACCGCGCCGAACGCGAAAATGTCGGTCCGGCGATCTACTGGCCGCCCCTTCGCCTGTTCCGGCGACATGTAGGCGGCCGTGCCGAGGATCACTCCCTGCATTGTTGCCGCCATGCTGAGCGTTGGGGAATTCGACAGGGACGGACTTGCCGATTGCGCTTCGTAGGCTTTGGCCAGCCCGAAGTCGAGCACCTTCACTTTTCCGTCCGGAGTGACCTTGACGTTCGCCGGCTTCAGGTCGCGGTGAACGATCGCTTTCTCGCTCTCGTGTGCGGCTTCCAGTGCTTCGGCAATCTGCTTCGCAATTTCGAGCGCCTCGTGAACCGGAATCGGTCCGCGCCTGATGCGTTCGGCAAGCGTGTCTCCCGGCACCAATTCCATGACAAGGAACTTCCGACCGCCGGATTCTTCCAGGCCATGAATGGCTGCAATGTTGGGATGATTCAGCGACGCCAGCACACGGGCTTCGCGCTCGAATCGCGCCGCGCGGTCCGCATCGTGCGCGAAGGCTTCGGGAAGAAGCTTGATCGCGACGCTGCGGCCCAGCTTCGAGTCGGTGGCCTGATAGACCTCTCCCATGCCGCCTGTTCCCAGGTGCCGGGTGATTTCGTAATGTGCGAGTTTGGTTCCAATCATGACGTCATTCAGGTCGGCGCGCGGAGTCTATCAGATGCCTCGCAGGACCGTCACAGGCATTTGAAGTATCTGAAATATCGTATTGCTCACCTGCCAGAAGCGTCATACCATGTCGAGCATGAAGACATTGTCGGTGAAATTACCGGTGCCGCTCGCCGACTGGGTTACCAGCCGTTCACGGAAACTCGGCCGCACACAGTCCGAAGTGGTGCGCGAGGTGCTGGAGCGCGAGCGCACGGGCGGCAGGCGCACGAAGTCCTGCCGTGATTTGCTGGCGGACCTGGACGGCTTCTTCGATGGGCCGAAAGATTTGTCCACCAACCCTAAACATCTTGAAAGGTTCGGGAAATGATCCGGACCCTGGTCGATTGCGGTCCGCTGGTGGCCTTCTACGACCGCAAGGATAAGTGGCATCGTTGGGCGCACGAGCAGATGGATGCACTCACGCCGCCGCTGCTGACCACCGAGCCGGTCGTGACTGAAGCGTGCTTTCTTCTCCAGCGCGGCACCGGCAATCCCGCCGTCATTTTGCGCGCCGTTCAGCGAGGCATTCTGCAAATCGCCTTCGATGTGGAAACGGAAGCCTCCGCATTGGAAGCTCTGATCGAGCGCTACGCCGATGTGCCGATGTCGCTTGCCGATGCATCTCTGGTGCGCCTCTCTGAGCTGAATCGTGATTCACGCGTCTTCACACTCGACCGTGACTTTCGCCAATATCGCCGCAACAGCCGCCAGGTCATCCCGTTGCTTGCGCCCTGGTAATTGGGACGGGACCCAGGAGGAATTAATGCGGGATTGACAGCCCGTTTTCTTGTATTGTGTCCATTCAAACCGCACTTAGAGACTTACGGAAAGGAGCGCGTATGCGCCATAACCAGATTCGCAGACTTGTTCTATTCTCCACTTGTGTGGCCGCGGTCCTGTCCGGGATCTTTGCGGTGTCCTCTGCACAGCAGCAAGCCGGTCAGGCTGTCGCCATCGACAGCGATGACATCGGCGGCGTCGTCACCGGTCCCAGCGGGCCGGAGGCCGGAGTCTGGGTGATTGCGGAGACGCGCGATCTCCAGGTCCGATACATCAAGAGTGTCGTTACCGACGATCGCGGGCGCTACGTGGTGCCCGACCTTCCGAAAGCGCAGTACAACGTGTGGGTGCGCGGCTATGGACTCGTGGACAGCCCCAAGGTTACAAGCGAGCCCGGCAAACAGCTCAACCTCACCGCGCGCCCGGCGCCCGACGCCGCGGCGGCCGCCCACTACTATCCGGCGATTTATTGGTACTCGATGCTCAAGATTCCCGCCGCGAACCAATTCGACGGCAAGAGCGGCATTCCGGCCAATCTCTCACAGGACGGCTGGCTCAACGCCATGAAGAACAACGGCTGTGTCGGATGCCATCAGCTCGGACAGCTATCGACGCGCACGATTCCGGAAGCTTTCCGCGCCGCCGAGTCGTCGGAAGCGTGGAGACAGCGCATTCAGGCCGGTCAGGCCGGCGGAATGATGCTCGCCCAGCTTGGCGCCCTCGGCCCCATGTCCTTCAAGAACTACGGGGACTGGACCGACCGTATCGCCAAGGGCGAGTTGCCGCGTGTCAAGCCGGCCAGGCCTCAGGGAGTCGAGCGGAACATCGTTGTTACTCTCCGCGACTGGATGGACGACAAACATTACCTTCACGACCTGATCGCGAGCGACAAACGCTACCCGACCGTGAACGCGAACGGGCCTGTCTACGGATCGCCCGAGTACAGTTCCGACTCCATACCGATACTTGATCCGGTGAAGAACACCGCAACCACGTTCCGCGCCCCTGTCCGTGACACCAACATGCCGTTGAGCCTCGGGCCCGGACATGCCGCGGCTCTCACGTCCCTTGGGCCGTCTGCGTATTGGGGTGATGAAGTTATCTGGGACACAAAAGTCAACAACCATAACTCGATGTTCGACCGGCAAGGCAGGCTCTGGCTGGCCGCGAGTGTCCGAGGCATGAACAACCCCGCCTTCTGCAAGGAAGGATCGGATCATCCTTCCGCCAAGGTATTCCCGCTGGCTCAGTCGGCGCGGCACCTGGCGATGTTCGATCCCAAGACACAGAAGTATGTTTTCGTCGACACTTGCTACGGAACCCACCATCCGCAGTTCGGCTTCGACGCCAACGAAACGCTCTGGACCAGCGGAGGCGGGCCGGTGGTCGGCTGGCTCAACACCAAGATGTTCGACGCGACCGGCGATGCGGCAAAGTCGCAGGGCTGGACGCCGCTCATCCTGGACACCAACGGCAACGGCAAGCGCGATGCCTACGTGGAGCCCAATCAGCCGGTCGATCCCACCAAGGACAAACGCGTCAATACCAGCTTCTACGCCGTGATGCCGAGTCCGATCGACAGCTCCATATGGGGCGCATACCGCGACAACCCCGGCGCCGTCGTGCGGCTTGTTCCCGGCGCGAATCCTTCGGAAACGGCGTTGGCTGAAGTCTACAACGTGCCGAAGCCCGGCTTCGGCGTGCGCGGCGGCGATATCGACAAGAAGGGCGTCGTGTGGGTTTCGCTTGCCAGCGGCCACATGGGCAGCTTCGACCGCCGCAAATGCAAAGGCCCGCTTAACGGCCCGAAGGCGACCGGCGATCACTGTCCGGAAGGGTGGACGTTCCACCAGTACCCGGGACCCGGCTTCGAGGGCGTCGGTGAAAACAGCGCCGAGTCGAGCTACTACACGTGGGTCGACCAGCACAACACGTTCGGTTTGGGCGAAGACGTCCCGATGTCGACAGGCAATCTCAATGACGGCCTGATCGCATACAAGGACGGACAGATGGTCATGCTTCGCGTGCCGTATCCCATCGGGTTTTACGCCAAGGGCTTCGACGGCCGTATCGACAATCCGAACGCCGGATGGAAAGGCCGCGGACTGTGGGCTGCAAACGGCGACCGCACGCCCTGGCTGATCGAGGGCGGCAAGGGAACCAAGCCGCTCGCCGCGCACTTCCAGCTTCGCCCGAACCCGTTGGCAAAGTAGTACAAGGAGACTTTATGAAAAAGACAGTATGCGCTTTGGTGCTTACCCTGGTTTTTTCGATTGCAGCTCAGCCCCAGCTACTAACACGCCTGGATCCACCGTGGGCATTCCAGGTTATCAACGGTGCTCTGCCGGCGGAGCCTCCGGGACCAACGACCATACCCGGCAGCAAACTCACTTTTACCCGGGCGCGGATCGACGATCTCTACAATCCGCCGGACTGGTTTCCTGAGGAGCACGCTCCTGCCCCGCAAATCGTCAAGTTTGGCCACGGCGACGCCCTTGCATGCGGCGCCTGCCATCTCATGAACGGGCTGGGCCATCCCGAATCCGCCGATCTGACAGGCAACACGGCCGCGTACACCCTGCAGCAACTGGCCGATTTCAAGAGTGGCGCCAGGAGAGACTATGCGCGAATGAATGGGATCGTTCAGGGAATGTCCGACGAGGAAATGCGGCAAGCCGCCGAATGGTTCGCGGCCTTCAAACCAAAGGTCTGGACCAGAGTGGTTGAGGCCGCAACCGTGCCGAAGACTTTCGTTGGCCAGGGACGCATGCGTTTTAAGTCGCCCGAAGGCGGTACGGAGCCGATCGGGAATCGCATCATCACACTTCCCGAGGACCAGGAGAGAGCCACCAAGCGTGATACGAACTCCGGATTCATGGTCTTTGTGCCGCCCGGCAGCCTTGCAAGGGGTGAAGAGCTCGTCAAGAACGGCGGCAACGGCAAAACCGTCGCCTGCACCATCTGCCACGGAGATACGCTGACAGGTCTGGGTAACACGCCCAGGATCGCGGGCGTCCATCCGATCTATCTTGTCCGCCAGCTCTACCTCATCAAAGATGGAACCAGAAATGGTCCCGACGCCCAATTGATGAAGAAGCCGGTGGAGAAACTGACCGACGAAGACATCGTGGCGATCGCCGCCTACCTCGGATCGCTGCCTCCTACCAAGTAGTTTTGGCGGGGGCCCTTATCGGGCCCCCACACAAACTTAATCCAAACTTTACACATCCTGAGCAGGACCGGCGGTAGAGTACTGCCATGCAGACCCTGCCGGAGATTTTCCGCCGCAATCGCACCGTCATTGTGCTGTTTACGACACTCGTCATCCTGCCTTCGGTATTCCTGGGATACCTGGGTTTTCGAGCGATCCGGTCGAGCCAGGTGGAGCAGGAGTTTCAGCAAAGGAACAGCCAGCGGCAAGTCGTGCTGTTGCTCGAGTCCGAGCTGAAAAGCTGGCTGTTTTCCGAGCGCCCTGATGGCGCGGCTTCGCAGGCGCTCTTACGATTCACAGTCGACGGGGACCGCGCTGTCATTCCTGGTCTGGGTGAATCGGCTTCTTCAGAAAGAACAAGGCCGCCGGTGCCGGCCAACTCTTTCGTGGGGCGGGAGCTGGAAGAGGTTTACTACCCGCGCATCCAGGTTTTCGTCCGCGATTTTAATCTTGGCCAGAACTCCGGGGCGCAGTATTTCCGCAGGCTGAGGGCGATGATTGTTCGAGTTCCGGGCACGACAACCGGGTACGTGCTGGAGTCTTCCAAACTGATGGAATTTTCAACGCGGAAGCTCGATGACCTGACCGCGCTGGAGAACTATCGCGCCTCTTTGCTGATCGCAGAAGCCGGTGAACCGGCGCTGGGAGGCGAGGAGGTCGTCAGCTTGAACGACTTCACTTTTTTCCATGTCGCTTTTCAGCCGAAAGAAACGCCGGTCAGGAGTTTTCGCGGGAACATCCTTCTTTATTCGACCATCCTGCTGACAATCATCACTGCTCTGGGCGGATTTTTTCTGTATCGCGTTGTCTCTTATGAAGTGGCCGTGGTGCAGCTTCGAGCCGACTTTGTCTCTGCCGTGTCGCATGAGTTTCGAACACCATTGAGTTCCATTCTCGCTTTGCTCGAGCGTCTCGAAGCGGGGCACGTTGTCGACAAGGACATGCTGCACCGTTATCACCAGACCCTGAGGCAGGAGGCCCGCCGTCTCGGCCTGCTCGTGGATAACCTTCTCGATTTTGCGCAACTCGAGGCGGGGAAGAAGAAGCTGTCGCTCCAATCGGTGGATCTCGAGGAAATCATCAACGAAGCCGTAAGCGCCGCTCACCGCTCCGGTCTTGGGCGCATCGACAGGCAAGCCTCGCCGGATGGCGCCCCTGCTTACATTCTCGCGGACCGCACGGCCATCATCCACTGTGTACAGAACCTGCTTGAGAACGCGCTGAAGTACTCGGCCCCGGGTACTTCCGTTCTTATTCGCAGCGGGCTGAAGGACGGCGTGGCTTTTGTCGAAGTGACGGATCAAGGCATCGGTATCGACGTCCGGGACCAGCAGAGGATCTTCGATAAATTCTATCGCGCCGATAATGCCCGCGCCTTGAACGTGCATGGCACCGGGATCGGTTTGGCGCTGGTGAAACGAATAATGAAGAGCCACGGTGGTTCCGTTCAGGTGGAGAGTACGCCCGGAAAGGGAAGCTGCTTCCGTCTCATGTTTTCCAAAGGAGAGTCTGAAAGTTGACGAGAACTATTTTGGTCGTTGAAGACGAACCGGGAATCCGCATGGCGGTCAAAGACGAACTCGAGTTCGAAGGCTTTCATGTGCGGTTCGAAGAAGACGGGCTTGCCGGACTGGAATCGATTGTGCGGAATCCCCCGGATCTCGTCGTCCTGGATTTGATGCTGCCGGGGAAAAACGGATTCGAGATCTGCAGTGAGATTCGCCGGCGCGGCATTTCGATTCCCGTGATCATGCTTACTGCAAGAGGACAGGAAGTCGACAAGATCCGCGGGCTCCAACTCGGCGCCGACGACTACATCACGAAACCTTTCAGTCTTTCCGAGCTGGTCGCGCGTATCCGCGCAGTATTGCGAAGGTGCCATCCGGAAGAAAACAGCGACGTCATCGAGCGCGGCATGATCGCAATGGACGTGCGTAAGCACCAGGTTCTGAAAAGCGGCCAGGCCGTGGAACTCACAGACAAGGAATTTCAGATCCTGGCTCTGCTGCTGAAAAGGTCCTCCGAAGTGATCACCCGCGACGAATTCCTGAAAACAATCTGGGGCGAAGATGTCTACATCACGCATCGGACCGTCGACATCCACATCTCTGCGCTCCGAAGAAAGATCGAAGACGACCCCGAACATCCGGCGCTGATCGTCAGCGTCCGCAACGTCGGCTACAAGTTCAACACTTAAAACTCCCCTCCTGTCATAGGAGGGGTGGCTGCGCCGAAGGCGCAGACGGGGTGGTACGGAACGGCGCGAAGCCACAGCATAGATGCTCGCGCAGCGTTCCATTTCAATTGGTGCGCTGCGCGAATATCCATAAGGTGGCTTCGCATCAATCACACCACCCCGCCGTTCGCTGAAAAACGCGAACGGCGCCCCTCCTGATCCAGGAGGGGAGTTCCTGCAGGTCCTCCGAAACCCCTTCTTAAAGCGATCTTCACGCCGCCTTGATGCACCTCACACGAAGATTCCTTAAATTTGGATCATCAAACTGAGGAGGTCCAATTCAATGAAATATCTGCTTCGCATGTTAAGCATCATTTGTACGGTGCTGGCTGTATCTTCAACGGCGGCTGCCCAGTCGTCTGTGATTCGTCTGCATGTTGTGAATGTGCCCGTCGACAGTGGTCTTATTGCGGGGTTGCTGCCGGAGTTTGAAAGGAGCACCGGATATAGCGTGGACGTGCAAAAAACCGGGGAGCAGGTTTACGAGAACGCCAGGCACGGCGGCGCGGATTTGATTCTTTCCCACTACGGTCACCACGGCGTTGACGACTTCATGGCCGATGGCCTGGGTCTCTGGCCTCGCGCTGTCTTCGCCAACCAGGCTGTTCTCCTGGGACCGCCGAGTGATCCGGCAGGTATTCGTGGAACTCAGGACGTGGTTGAAGCGTTTCGGCGGATTGCCCAGACGAAGTCCCGATTCAGCGTGAACAATGCAGCAACCGAAAAATACCTCGCGCAGGTATTGTGGGAAGCGGCCGGCCGGCCGGATCCTGCGGGTTGGTACGTCGACCTGGGAACCAGGGATCAGCCGGCCGTTCAGGCCGCGGAGAGATCGGAATCGTATATTCTTTTTGGAATCATTCCGTTTCTGAAACTCAAAGAAGCCACGAACTCCCGCCTCGAGACGTTCGTAATGGAAGACTCCATGCTGCAGCGGATGATGATGACCGTCATTCCTAATCCGGAGAAAATTCCAGGAGTGAATCTGGCCGGAGCCGTCGCGCTTCAGAAGTACCTCACGTCTGTGGCGACGCAGGCGCGCATTCGCGCCTTTCGTTATCCCGGAGTCAGTCAACAACTGTTCTGGCCGAGCGCCCGCGATAACATCGGTACCTTTCTTACAGACAACAGTCCGATGCCGACGACCGCGGATCCAGCGGTGAACACCGTGAGTTTCAGCACGGCTACCGTCCAGAGCGGCGGTACGTTCACCGCCGCGTTCACGGGGGCCAACCTGTCCGCCGAAACTCATTTTGATGTGCGGTTTCGAAGACCTGGAGGAACTACCGACGAGGTGGCCGAGAACTGGCAATCCGGCGTATCCGGGATTCACCGCCTGGATGCAGCCACGCCTGCGGGGACGTGGAGAGTCACGGGCATCCGCGCCCATCGCGATCCAAACGATCACGGCGCATCCTTTATACCCGTTGGGGCGACGCTTACCGTGGCGCCTTGAATGAGAAAATGACAATTGAACAGTGAACAATGACAAATTTTCCGGATGTTTTGTCATTGTTCACTGTTCAATTGTCATTTCTCATTGGAAGCCTCCCCCCTTATCTCTATCTATTCCCTCCGAAAAGCCTCACACTGCAATGAGCATCTATGAAGAATTCGGGATCACATGAAAGATACTAAACGGGCCATACGTTACATTGGATTTGAGTGCATGCCGAATGGCGAACGCTCATTGAGCTTCACGGTCGATAAGAATGGTTTGGACCGACTGGTCGTCACATTCGACATCGCAGGACTGCTTTTCTCCGGAGAACACCGCATCCTGATCCAGGAGGCCGCCGGCATCTGCTTCTCCAAGCTGCAGGACATGGCCAGCGACGAGTTGACTGACGCGCGCCACTTTGCGCTGACAGCCAACGATATCGTCCAGTACCGGAACCTGCGCGCGCCCCGCCTGCGTTCGGTAAGGACCTGAGTTGTCTGCTGTGAGTAACAAAGTGAGACTCGCAGCATGGCAAACAACGAAGACAACGAAGACAACGCCCAGCAACCGCCCCCCCCTCCCCGCAAGCGCGCCACCGCCGAATCGATGGCGGCAAAGCAGCGCGACATTTCAGTCAGCGAGTTCTTCGCCAAGAACCGGCATCTGCTCGGATTCGACAATCCCCGCAAAGCCCTCCTCACTGCCGTAAAGGAAGCCGTCGACAACTCGCTCGACGCGTGCGAGGAGGCCGGCATTGTGCCCGAGATCCGGGTGCACATTGAGACTACCGGCAACAATCGCTTCAAGGTCGGCGTGCAGGACAACGGTCCCGGCATCGTCAAGAAGCAGATTCCACTCATCTTCGGTAAGCTCCTCTACGGCTCCAAGTTCCACCGTCTTCGCATGAGCCGCGGCCAGCAGGGAATCGGCATCAGTGCCGCGGGCATGTATGGAATGCTCACCACCGGCAAGCCGGTGAAGATCATTTCCATGACCTCTCCGAGAAAACCGGCCCACTACTTTGAAATTCAAATCGACACCAAGCGGAACCAGCCGGAGATCATCAACGGCAGGGGAGATGGCGAAGAGATTCCTTCCGGCGAAAAGGGGCAGCAATACATTGCCGCTCACGGCATCGAATGGGTGCCTGGCTCGCGCAGCGGCACCCGCGTGACCATCGAGTTGGAAGGGCGGTATGTGCGGGGCCGCGGCAGCGCCGATGAGTATCTGGAGCAAACTGCGATTGCGAACCCTCACGTCACGATTCACTACATCGACCCGGATGGGACAGCGGCAACATACGAGAGATCGACCTCCGACCTTCCGCCGGAACCCCGTGAGATCAAGCCGCATCCGTACGGCATCGAGCTGGGCCGTCTGGTCACGATGCTCAAGGATACGAACGCCGGCACGATGGCGCAGTTCCTCACCGAGTCGTTTTCGCGTGTGACTTCCAGCGTGGCAAAGCATATCTGTGATGGCGCGAAAATCAGCACCCGGTCCAGTCCAAAGCGCATCGGCCGCCAGGAAGCCGACGCGCTGTACCAGGCGATTCAGAACACGAAGATCAGCGCTCCGGCCACGGATTGTATTTCTCCCATCGGCGAGCCGCTGATTCTCAAGGGACTGCACCAGCAGGTGCCCGGCGAGTTCTTCTGCGCGGCAACGCGGCCTCCGGCTGTATATAGAGGAAACCCGTTTCTGATCGAAGTTGGATTGGCCTATGGCGGCAGCAGTTCCACGCAGAAGGTGACGCTCGACGCGCTGACGGAGTTGCTGGCGGAAAGCGACGCGCGCTCGATCCGGCAATTCCTGCTGACGACCTTCGATGGGATTGGCCCCGCGGGAGCGGAGAAGATTTTGTCGGAGGCCGACATGGGGCCGCGGCAAACGGCCGCGAAGCTCGCGAAGGAAGACATCGCGAAACTTCACGCCGCGATGAAGAACGTCAACCTGAGCGAAGGACAGTCGATGCAGGTGCTGCGGTATGCCAACCGCGTCCCGCTCCAGTTTCAGTCCGCGGCCTGCGCGATTACGCAGTCCGTGATTGCGAATAACTGGCGGTCGTACGGGTTGTCGCAGTCGCGCGGCCAGGTGCCGGCGGGCCCGGTGACGATCATGGTGCATATGGCCAGCGTCTGGGTGCCGTTCACCAGCGAATCCAAGGAAGCTATCGCCTCGTATCCCGAAATCACGAAGGAACTGAGGCTCGGGCTTCAGGCTGTCGGCCGGAAACTGGCGATGTATCTGAACCGGCGCAAGCGCGTGCACCAGGAGGGACAGCGGCGGGAAGTATTCCTGCGATATCTTGGCGAGGTCGCAATGGCTGTTTCATCGATCAAGGAGCTGAGCGACCGTTCCCGGAAAGATCTCTACGGCCGCCTGCTCCAGGTCGCGAAGCGCAAGACCTCCGAGGCCGACATCCTGCTGGACGACAGCGGCAGGAAGGTGGAGTCGGCCGAAGAAGACTTCGGCGAGAATGTCTTGATCGTGAATGCGGAGGAGCCGCCGATCGCCGACTTGTAATTCAACAATCATGGCTAAGAAAACCAAAAAGCCCTCCGACACGGTAATCCTTACCGCCAAGGACAAGAAGACCCTCGGCTCGATCCGCTCACTTGCCGACGAAGTCGTATCGTCCGCCGACCGGGGCCGCGCCCCTTACGTCGAGATCCCTTCGCGCTCGCTCTCGAACGTGCGCTTCAACAATTCTAAGAAAATCATCGAAATGGGCTCCGGAACCAATCGCCGCGAGCTTTTCAATCTTGCGCAGGCCCGCAGCTACATGCAGACCCTGCTCGTGGGCTCCGGATGCAAGAAGCTCATCGAGCAGGGCAAGACAACCAGCATCCGCGGCATGTTCTATCTGTTGAAGCACACGATCGAAGGCACGAGCGAAGAAACCTTCGACACGCAAGGCGAATGCGACCCCATTATCGAAGACGTCGAGGTCTCGCTCGATTCGATGCGCGAAGAACTTCACCTTTACGCCAAAAATGCCGGCGCGATGGTCGGCCCGATCACGCTCGTGGACAGCGGTGACGAGATCGATTGTTCACGCATGGGTTCGGGCGGCTACAGCATTCCGTCCATCGTCGAGCCGGAGATTGTGCAGTACAAGAAGAACACCGCCGCGTTCGTCCTGCACGTCGAAAAGGACACGGTCTGGCGGCGCTTCAACGAGGACAAATTCTGGCGCCAGCACAATTGCATCCTGACGCACGGAGGCGGACAGCCCCCGCGCGGCGTCCGCCGCATGCTGCACCGGCTGCACTACGAGCTGAAGCTGCCCGTGTATTGCCTTCTCGATAACGATCCCTGGGGATACTACATCTACAGCGTCATCAAGCAGGGGTCGATCAACCTGGCCTACGAATCCCGCCGGATGGCTATTCCCGCCGCCCGGTTCCTCGGCCTGCGGAGCAACGACTACGAGCGCTGCCAGCTCACACCGAGCGTGCAAATCAAGCTGAACGATCAGGACATCAAACGAGCCCGCCAGATCGCGCAGTACCCATGGTTCGCGAACAAGAAGCCGTGGCAGAAGGAAATCGACCTGATGCTCGACAACGGCTTCAAGCTTGAAGTCGAAGCCCTCATCAGCAAGGACATCAGCTACGTCACCGAGGAGTACGTGCCCGCCCGCCTCGCCGAAGCCAAGTTCCTGGACTAAACCCGTATTTTCGGAGATTGTGCCGCAAGGCGGCGGGAGGACCCTCACCCGGCCTTCGGCCACCCTCTCCCGGAGGGAGAGGGACCATACTCGGGTTCTGGTTGTTCGTGAAAGTGTCCAAGCATCGACTAAGCACTTTCAAAAGCTGCCGCTGGCGCCGCCGCCGCCCGAGCGCCCGCCACCGGGTTTGAATTCCGTGTCAGAAGGTGACGGAGCCGGAATATCCGGTTGAATCGCCGTGGAGACGGTGCCGACGAATGCGAGCGCGCGCTTGTCGGAACTGAGGAGGCGGGAAGCTGTATACCCGTTACGATGGCTGTCGAGCCCATTCGCGAGCCATCGACGGACAACGAGCGCCGTCCCGATCAGGAACACGCCCAATAGGATCGGATCCCACGCTCGCCGCTCGAGACCGAGATACGGTTTGTTCGTGACGAGCGTCGCCAGCGCCATCACCAGGTTGACGTCAAGGAGCACGCGGTTCTTGTCCTTTAACGCGAGATAGAGGCCAATCGCAGGGAGTAACCACGTTAGAGCATACGTCGCCCAATAAAATGAAGGAGGGAACGCACTCGCGGCGTTTGGCTCGAACGCGAGAAGATTGATGGCGGCGTAGACACCGGCCCATGCGAGTGCGGCAATCGTTTCATTACGCACCATCATGAAGATCGGCAACAGCACCAGAACGACGGTCACACGCTCCATTATTTCCGACTGCCCGATCTGAAACGTCGATGCCACCAGGCACAACATCGAGCCAACCGCAGCGTACATATATCCGAACCGCAGGTACACAACCAGCGCCGCTGCGGCTGCAGCCAAAAGGCCGGCGAAGAATTCATTCGATGCCAGGACCGCAGCGCCGAGTCCTGTGAGAACGACGGCGCTGACCGCCAGTGATTCTTCAACGCCAAAACGGTAGAGGCGGCGTGCGAGGCTTTCCGCAAGTCCGAACGAGACGCCCGCAGAAATAAAAAACAAAATGGCGTGCGGGCCTCGTCCATCGATGTCCAGGAGTTCGATCGTGAGGAGAACGGATGCACCAACAATCAACAGACCGAATGCGAAGAGGACGATCCGCAGGAATAGGTTGGTTTGCTGCAAATCTGTTTTTAAATCTGCGGCAAGCCGATCGGCTTGCGCAGCGCCGAGCAGTCCGGACTGCGCCCACTCGCGCACCAGACTGTCGTTTCTGATGTTGTCTTCCTGCTCCTCTGTGTAGCAGTTCATGTTTCCCTCGCGAGGCGCCTGGCTAGCCGGACCATCCAGATGACGACCATGATTCCGGTGATCGCGAGGTACATCAGGGCAAGTACGAGATCGCGGAGTTCCCAGATCACCTGGTAGCTGACACCCAGGTAGCCATAGATGACGGCGTACGCAACGAATGCGAATCGCCTGAACTTCACGCCCATCAAACCCGCGGCTCCAGAAAGCGCCAAAAGGCCGGCGAGGTACAACCACCCGCTTCCGTTCCAGTCCACGCCGGTGAGTAGGGCGATGAAAGCGACATTCGCCGCCACGTGAAGATAGGTTTCGAGGAAGTGTTTCTTGATCTCTATCCGCCAGAGCCAGGCCCCCGCGCCGGCGACGATGGCCGCATAGGCGAGCGCATATACGTGTATGGAGTCCGGGGTCAGCAAGCCGAACTGCGAGAACCTCAGGCCGAACCATGCCGCCAGAGACGACAGGCCCAGCGAGAGGACCAATCGATTGTCGAACCGGTAGGCGAGGACAAAGAAGACGGCGGCGCCGAACAGGAGGTAGTTATCCCAGGCCGACTGCAGCAGTTGGAAACGGTTTTCGATATAGCCGAGTTCCACGGAAAAAATCAGGCATCCGGCATACAGCACATAATCAAAGGCGAGATTTGGAGATTCCACTTCGGTGGCGGAATACGAATGCGAGCGTGAAAAGCAGTAAGAGAGGCAAAGCACGAACAGGCCGGACAGGACGATCAGGATGAACGAATCGCCGAGCCGTTCGGAATATGTTCCCGCTGTCCACGCAAGACCGCCAACCAGCGAGATCACTCCCAGATACAGAAGCGCGTTCAGTTCCAGGAACACGGAGAACCGCCGCTTGAGGACGAGCAAGCTGAGCGCGTCGTACTGTGCGCCCGTGATCAAGCCCTCATCCCGCCATCGTTCGAGGCGTTCAATGGTTTTCATATGAAGCCGCCGGCACATTGTAACGAACGGACCCGAAAAATATGCGCGGCAATCCGAATTATTTTGTCGAAGTGACTGCCCTAAAGCTGGTAAAGATTACGAGCAGCCTGAAGTTGCACCGGAGGATAACGAAGACTTGGAAGCGATCACCAGAGGATGACAACCGAACCGCTCGCATCGCCCGCATGGACCGTAGACGATTCGATCTCCACCTACAACATAGACCGATGGAGTCTCGGATATTTTTCGATCAACGACGCCGGCAATATCTCGGTTTCGCCGCGCCGGGACAAGGACGCCAGCATCGACCTGCTTGAGGTTTTGAAGGAAGCGCGGGAGCGCGGCCTGCAGTTTCCGATGGTCGTCCGGTTCCAGGACCTGCTTCGTGACCGGGTCGAGTGGCTCAACAAATCCTTCATCGAAGCGATCGCCGAGAACAAGTATGGCGGCTCCTATTTCGGAGTCTTTCCGATCAAGGTGAACCAGCTTCGTGAAGTGGTCGAAGAGATTGCGCTGGCCGGACTGCCTTTTCATTATGGCCTGGAAGCCGGCTCGAAGCCGGAACTCTACTCGGCCCTTGCCACTCATCGCGATCCGGAGTCGCTCATCATCTGCAACGGGTACAAGGACACCGCTTTCATCCGCACGGCTACGATCGGTAGAAAGCTGGGCAAGAAAATCATCCTGATCGCCGAGAAACTGGAAGAGATCAAGTCGATCATCGAGATCAGCCGCGAGGCGGGCGTCGATCCGTGGATCGGAGTGCGCGTGCGCCTGGCGGCGAAGAGCACGGGCATCTGGGCGACGTCCGGAGGCGAGTCCGCCAAGTTCGGTCTTTCGACGCTGGACCTGATGGAAGCCGTGGAATTCCTTCGCGAGCAGGGCGCGCTGGACGCGCTGCGGATGGTTCACTTCCACATCGGTTCCCAGGTTCCCGATATTCAATCGATCAAGAAAGCGACTCGCGAAGGAGCCCGGTACTACGCGAAGCTGAGGAAGATCGGTTTCGACAAGCTGGACTACATCGATGTGGGCGGCGGCCTCGGCGTGGACTACGACGGAAGCCGCGCTCTTTTTCATTCCTCGGCCAACTACTCGCTGGACGAATATGTGGGCGACTGCATCTTCAATATCAAGGACATCTGCGATGAAGAAGGCGTGCCGCATCCGAACGTCGTGTCGGAATCCGGAAGGGCGATTGTGGCGCATCATTCCCTCCTGATCGTCCAGGTGTTCGGCACGATCGAAAAGACGAAAGCCGAGTACGACCTTTCCGTCAGAGACAACGATCACAAGTGGATCAAGCAGCTCGCCGAGACGAAGGATTACATCCGAAGCAACCCGCGGGTAGCCCTTCACGACGCGCTCCAGATCAAGGAAGAGTCGCAGAACGCATTCGACCTCGGGATTCTCGACCTGCGGACCAAAGCAAAAATCGAAACCTTCTATTGGGCGATTGCCGAAGAGATTTCGGACTACTACGCGAACCGGTCGGTGTCCGACGCGGAAGAAGATCCGATGCCGGAAGAAATTTCCGAGCTGGTGCCCCATCTGGCGGATCAATATTTATGTAACTTTTCGGTGTTTCAGAGCCTGCCGGACCATTGGGCGCTCAGCCAGATCTTTCCCATCATGCCGGTGCACCGGCTCAACGAACGTCCGTCGATGCAGGGAACGCTTTGCGACATCACGTGCGACTCGGATGGGAAGATCAATCACTTCGCGGACATCATGGACGTGAGGAAAACCCTGCCGCTCCATCCGCTCAGGAACGGCGATCCGTATTACATTGGGATGTTCCTGACCGGGGCTTACCAGGACATCATGGGCGACCTTCACAATCTCTTCGGGCGCGTGAATGAAGCGCATGTCTTCCTCGATGCGGATGAAGACTCGGGTTTCTACATCGAAGAAACGATCAGCGGCAACACGATCACCCAGGTTCTCGAGATGACGCAGTACTATCCGAACGACCTGGTGCGCGCTATAAAAGAGCAGATCGCCGACGCCATCAAGACGGACCGCCTGAAGCCCAGCGAAGGAATGCGCCTGCTTGCCGAATACGAAAAGGGCCTGACGGATCATACATACCTGACGTTTACCAACGGCCCCCATCCTGCCTGAGCAGCCACCTTGCCGTGGAGTTTGGACATTAACCTGACTTCCACGAAAGTCAGGTTAGCATCAACGTCTTCAACTTCACGCTTCATCCGCACGCATGTGGGGCCAGCGAAACGTGAGTCCGAACTCCCCTCCTGTCTTAGGGGGTGGCTGCGCCACCAGGGGAATGGTCCCGTTCCTTAGTGGCGCAGACGGGGTGGTACGGAATGACGCGAAGCCACGTTATAGATGCCCGCGTAGCGCTCATTCAAATCGGTGCGCTGCGGGAATATCTATAGGGTGGCTTCGCATTATGGACACCACCCCGCCGTTCGCTGAAAAGCGCGAACGGCACCCCTCCTGATCCAGGAGGGGAGTTTTTGCGCTACTCTCCCACAAATGTCCAAACCCCAGTGCCCGGGGCTGAAGCCCAGGGCCCACAGGCATACCCGCAATAGAACCCCTACGCCACTGCCTGGTAACGGCTTCAGCCCAGTAATACCGTGCTATAATTGGTATTACTGACTATGAGGAGTTATCCATGCATCGAATGAGTGTTACTCAGAAAGGTCAGTTGGTCATTCCGAAGGAGCTTAGAGACAAGCACGGCATTGCCCCCAACAGCGAGGTAATCGTGACCGAGATAGGGGGCCACATCGCGATACTCCCGGCGCCGGATGCGGTCCGGCAGGGGCGTGGAATGGTACGTTTCGACCGCCCTGTGGCTGACCTTCTCAAGGAAGGGCGAACCGAGGAATTCCAACATGACGCGAGGCTTACACGGAAGAGGCGCAAGCCGGCGTCGAAAAGTGGTTAGTGGTGTGAAAACCACGCGTTATGTCTTGGACAGTTTTGCCCTTCTTGTGTGGCTGGCGGACGAGCCTGGCGCGGCAACGGTTCAGGCAATCCTGGAGAAAGCCCGGGAGAATTCTGCGGAGATCTTTCTATCGTGGATGAATATCGCCGAGGTCTACTACATCACCGCGCGTCGATGTCTCGATAGCGACAAGGAACTGGCTGCGAGCAGGGCGGTTGAGCTAATAGAAAGCCTTCCCGTTCAAATCGGCTCAATTTCAAGGTCCGAAGCTCTGGCGGCGGCCCGGTTCAAGGCGGGCCATGCGATTTCATTGGCCGATGCCTTCGCCGCCGCGCTGGCCGAAAAACACGAAGCGGGACTTGTAACGGGCGATCCCGAATTCAAATCGCTCGAAAAAGCGCGAGCGCTCCAGGTCGTTTGGCTGCCATCGAAAGCCCGATAGAAGCAGGAGAACATCGGGGCCGAGGTCAGTGGTCCGGGTCGGAACCCGGGGAACCGCCGGGTGTGCTGCTCGTTTTTCGCGATCCGGTTCAGGACCGATACCAAACCTGCCTGACGTTTCACCGTAACGAGACGGTCATGCGACGTTCATTTCCGGACATTCCGCTCAGCGTCGATGAGATCCTCGGCTGACCCTT
Organism: Candidatus Sulfopaludibacter sp. SbA3; assembly: GCA_945865815.1. Classification (GTDB taxonomy): domain Bacteria; phylum Acidobacteriota; class Terriglobia; order 20CM-2-55-15; family 20CM-2-55-15; genus CAMBFR01. The sequence continues at coordinate 54,346 of CAMBFR010000006.1, read as the reverse complement.
GATGAGAATGCCAAAAAAACAATCGTCAACTATTCAGGAAGCTGACTAGCCGCTGTTTCAGGCTGTCTGGATAAACGACCTGACATTCCCAGACGACCAGCACATTCCAGCCAAGTTGTAGGAGAAGAGCGACGCTTTGTTCATCTCTTTGCTTGTTCCGCGCGAGTTTGGGGGCCCAGTACTCCAGGCGGGATTTCGGAACACGTGTGATCTTGCAGGCAGGATCGGAGTGCTGATGCCAGAAGCAACCGTGAACGAAGATTGCCTTTTGCAGCTTTGGGAAGATGATGTCAGGGTGCCCCGGCAAGCTCTTACGATGGAGGCGATAGCGATACCCCAAATGGTGCAGAAGCTGCCGGACGTGGAGCTCCGGACTCATGCCCTTGCTGCGAATGCGCCGCATATTTTCGCGTCGGCGTTCTGGAGAAATGGTATCCACCACGGCCCATCAAATTACCAAATCTAGTGATGGATCGGAAGCGTCTCGGGGTGTCAGTCTTGAATCAACGCCCGGACAATCACGTCGCGTACTGGACTTCGCGTTGAATCAGGCACTCGAAAAGCCGCTGACCGACGGCTCGAGCAACAGGTGGAGGAAAGGCATTACCAACCTGTCGATACGCTGCGGTCTTGCCTCCAGCGATCTGCCATGTTTCGGGGAATCCTTGCAGCCGGGCGACCATTTGAACTGTCAGTCGCGGCATTCCAACGAAATCGGGCCCAGGCGCTTCGTCAGCGATGCCGATACCGTCGACACCGAGCAGCGCCCATGCCTGTCTTGCGCGGGTTGGGCCCAAGTCGGGGCCGCCGTGTTTGAGGGATCCGCCGACTACTGTTGGCGCAATGTCATTCGCGAGTTTCTTCCAGGCCCGGGCTCCTTTCCACCCCCGTGCCGCGATCAGGTCATACAGCTTCTCACCAACCGTGGCGGGTCTTCCCATTTCTGGATCGGGCCAACTAAATTCTTCCACAAGGTCATTGCGCACCGCCACGAACAAAAGGCGGGGACGAAGCTGTGAGACTCCATAATTGGAGGCATTAAGCAGCTTCCAATCCGTGGCGTACCCTAACCGCTCTACCGCTTTGGAAATCGATCCACGGTAGTCATCAAACGCGGTCTCCTTCAACCCCTTGACGTTCTCAAGCAGCACGGCTTTGGGGCGAATCTCGGAAACCAAGCGAATGGCTGCTGGGAAAAGATTACGCTCGTCCGCCGGCCCCAGTTGCTTACCGGCTACTGAAAAAGGTGGGCAAGGAACCCCCCCGGCCAGCAGGTCGACGCCCTTGTATGGCCGCCCGTCAAAGTCGCTCAAATCGCCGTGGATGACGTTCCATTTAGGACGATTAAATCGCAGTGTTGCGCAACAGTGTCTATCGATTTCAATCAAGGCTTGATGCTGGAAGCCTGCCTGCTCCAGGCCTAGTGCCTGGCCACCCGCGCCCGCACATATCTCGACTGAAGTCAATTTGGTCATTGTGTCCCCTTCAATCCGTGGGCCGGAGAAGTTAGAACCTCATATTGCGGGGTTGGGTGGACGAGTCAGGTCCTCTTGCTACCTTTAGCGGCTGGCAAGTCGGGCGCGGGCCGGGTCGGCTCTTCGCCCTCGGCGCACAGCCGGTACCAGGCTTCGCCGAGTTGCACAGCGCGATCGCTGGGTCCTTCGATCTGGATGAGCCGGGCACTGATTGAATCACCATCTCCGATTGGCGGAAGGCCGAGGCTAAGCGCTAGCTCGCGGTGACCGAGGTAGTCAGCAAAAACAACGATTCCCTCAGGTTTCAGCTTCTGCCGGGATCCGCCATTGTCGCGCACCCTCTTCATGTAATCGTCCTGCTGTGCCACTGTCGCGACCACTCCGCGGCCGATGATTCGATTGGGGACTCGCCGGAACAACTCGTCCATCCGCTTCTGTCCGCGCCGCGGCCCATCGAGATCCACCATTATCGCTTTCTGAATTGCTGGATCGATGTGCAGTAAAACGTTTTCGGGCAGTGCCATTTCTCTCCATATCCATTGAATTGCTGTTTTGCCCGCCGCGCTGAGCTTCTTTTTGTCATCGCGGTTACTCGAAGGGCTCAATAGTGATTCGATTGCACGTATCAATCCGGCACTCCAAGCCGACTTCCCGTCACTTCCCGTCACGAGTAGACAGATTTGGCCTATCGCTTCTGGTGGTAGCATCCATCCACCATCGTCCTGCGACCACTTGCAGTCCACGTCGGCGCCGGCAATCCGGTAATCGAGATCAATGCCGTCCTCAAAAGAGAACTCTCTCTGAAGGTTGATTTCGACCAGCGAGCCGAAGTGGGTCTTCTCAGTTTTCTTTAGCTGTTCGGTGCGAAATCGGCCTGTGTTCCGGCCGTCATAGATCTGGTCATACGTGCGACGAAGTGTTCGGGCAAAGCGCGCACCGTCCGGATCAGCGGCCCGGAGGGCTGCCATGACCGCATCGAGCTCGGGGTCATTCGTGCTGCCCACTACTGCAGATAGACGCGAAACGCGTCTTTGGCGTTCACCAAGCTGAGGTTCATCGCGTTGAGAATAAACCTTTTTAGACGTTTTCTCCCGACCTTTTGAACGGCACCCCGGTATCTCAACTACTGCTCGATTGTTCTGGCGGTTCGGGAATTTGGAACGAATCTTGGAGTCTTTGCGGTAAAGCATTCGTCAATCGCCATTGTACGGTGATGGGTTTTTCGCCGTGCCAGTCGATAAATTCAACGTCACCGCAGTAATAAAACGGGGCTCCGGTACCGTTTGGTGTCTTCGAGTCGCGCCGGACGAATAGGTGTACCGTGATTCCCATGGCCGCGTGGTTGCGAATCTCCAATCCATTCTTGCTCGCTTGCGTTGTCTGGTTCTGACTCTGCCATTGAAATGTCTCTGCGGTCAGGAACCGGTCGTGGTATTGAAAGTTGGCTGTTTTCGTCTCCTTGGCAAGTGTGACAAGGAGAAAAATATGATTGTCTGTTGGGACAAATCCCGCGTTCCAATTTCCGGTAGAGAATTTCAGCCCGAATAACGGAGGAATCTGTCTCCTTTGATAGGGCTGCCACAGTTCAAGTTTCGCCGTTTTGGCAGGTGCTGCGGTCTCCTCAGCGGACTTCGGCTCATGACCTTCTTCTTCAAGTCCGAGGTATTCCGCGAGACGCCATTCGACGAGTTCCCTCGTCAATTCACGGAAGGACTCCCGTTCCGCATCCGACACGGAGAAAGTCGCGCGGAAAGTGTCATCCGAGAATTCGAAATACGGCTTTCCCTTTGTACCTTTCGCTCCCGTCCAAGCAGCGATTGGGTCTTTCTTCAATAGAGTCTGGACGGCCGCGAGGTCCTCGGGCTGTACGCTCAGATCGGATCGCAGCCTGGATGAGGTCGCGGCGAGCTTGCCGACTTCGCGCGCAAGATCAGACAGGCTTATTCGACCGGGAATCCTGTCCACTTTCAGCAACGCTTTCAAGAGAAGCATTTTGTAGCTGCGAGTCATCGGTGTTTTCTCAATCGCTTCGAGCACATCGCCGCAGCTTTCTAGTGCGGATTGCTGACCGAGCGCAAGGTCTCCCATCTCATTCACAAATTTCAGCCACGATCCGTAAAGTGATCGTACAAACTTCGGGCTGAATCCGTCATGGAACGCTTCCACAGCTGTCGGACGCTGGCCGGTTCGTTCCCTGAAATCTTCATAGTATTCCCGCATGGCCTGCCCTGGTTTGGATCCCAACTTCAGCAGACCCTTCAGGATTTCCACCGACTCGAGTTCGTATGTGACCTCGCAGCCAGGCGGCAGTTCCATCGCATCGGCCTGAATTCTTTCGAGTGCGTTCCAGATGTCACGATCGGTTGGCTTCAGGGGTATTAGCTCCTCCAACAATGTCAGGGGCTTCAGAAGGAACGTTCGGTGATTTCCGATGTAGTCAATAACGGTCAGGTACGGTTTACCGGCCGATGTCCTCAAGCCGCGTCCGAACTGTTGCAGCCAAACAATCTTTGAGTCAGTTGGCCGGAGCATCATTACTGTATCCAGCGATGGGAGATCGACTCCTTCGTTGAACATGTCGACGGCGAAGAGAATGTCTAAGTCGCCTGCCTTGAGGCGTTCGAGGGATGCAGCACGAGGATCGCTACCTTCTCCTGAGTGAACGGCAGCCGCTCGAATTCCTTCGTTTCGAAAGTGATCCGCCATGAAATCGGCGTGACGCTGAGACACACAGAAAGCCAGCGTTCGCTTTCCGGCCCTCTTTCTGAACTGATCCAGGGCGTTGTCCGCGCGTGCTCTTGTCGCGACCGCCGCCGTGAGTTCCTTCTCGTCAAAACGATTGCTCCGCCATGGGATATTCCGATAGTCGACATCGTCTGGCACGCCATAGTAGTGGAATGGACATAATTGCTTGCGACGGATGCCCGTACCGAGGTCGCATCGGTAGACAAGGTTTTCGTGGCACAAAGACAGCAGGTCTCCGCCGTCCGTTCTTTCCGGCGTAGCGGTTAGACCCAACATGAACTTCGGCTCAAAATGATCGATCAGGCGTCTATAAGATGGCGCGTCAGCGTGGTGAAATTCGTCGACGATGATGTAATCGAATGCCGTGGGTTCAAAACGTTCAAAGTGGATCCGCTTGCCAAGCGTTTGTATGGAAGCGAACAGCACGTCGGTTTGGATGTCCTTGTTGTTACGATCGTAGTTTCCAAGCCAAGCGTCTGGACGAATCCGACGGAACGTCTCTAGAGCTTGAGCCAGGATCTCTTCACGATGCGCCACGAACAGGATCTTTGGAAACTCCCGGCGGTGGCTGTCAAAAGCCGCCAGCCATGTCTTGCCCAAGCCGGTCGCGAGCACAACTAGGCCGGCCGTATTGCCCACACGCCGCGTATTCTCGAGAGCGGTAAGCGCTTCCTTCTGGATGTCGTGAGGCGTAACGGCAGGGATGGGTAGCTCAATCGGAACGTCGATGTCTTGAAGCGTAATTGATAGCGCCGTGCGATGCCGTGGACGGTATTGTTCTATCCAGTCGTAACTCAGCTCCTGTGTTGCGGGATGACCGAAGAGACGCTCAAACGCGTCGCCAATGTCCGCGAATCCTTCAGGATCTCGGGACGAGATGACCTTGTAGTCCCATTCGACTCCTCCCCGCAGAGCGGTTTCACTCAAATTGGAGCTGCCCACAAAAGCGATGCCGTAGTCATTCTTGTAATGAAAAATATACGTCTTTGGATGGAAAGATGATGGACCCTTGGCGGTTTCGAAAACACGAGCGGTGATATCACCATCGAGGTCCTGAACAACCATAAGGGCGTCTGGGTCCGTTACGCCGAGATAATCGCCCGTTAGAAAACGCACTTTTCCACCGCGATCCAGCAGTTCACGTAAGTATGGCTGAAGCAATCTGATTCCACTCTGGAGGGTGAAGGCGACTGCGATATCCAGGCACCTGGCATCGGTGAAGTTCGAGAGAAGGTGAGGCAGGAGCGGGTCATCGCCTCCCGTCACGATTGATCGTTCGCGGCGGTCCCGCGTTCCCAAAGCGTCGGTTTGAGAAATATAGTTAGCTTTTGAGGGAATCACATGCCGAACACCACCACGGGGATCGGCAACGTCTCCCTTGTAGCGAGGGATGACATGTGCGTGCACGTGAAAGATCGTTTGGCCAGCCGCTTCGCCGACGTTTATTCCAATATTGAAACCGCTCGGCTGGTGTGATGCGGATACTAATGACCGTACCTCGTCGATCGTGCTTACAATTTCGATTCGCTCTTGAGGAGTTGCTTCAAACCAACTTGGGACGTGTCTCCGGGTGATGACTAACGCATGGCCTGCCGAAACTGGGAAGCCGTCCCAAATGCCAAGTGTAAGGCCGCTCTCATAGAAGATCCTTTCAGATGGGACCTCACAGAATGGACACTGATCCATGCTCACGCCGCTCCTTTACCACGGACGTGGCGGGTTCGGATCTTGAGATCTCCGCTCAATCCCGCTGAGACACATGTCCGGCACTTCCATCGCGACACCGGTCTTCGGGCCATGCGCATGAACCTGCAGACCGGACAATAGTGCTCAAAGACTTCGTCTCGAATTTTGGGTGGCTGGCCGTATGGCGTGGATCTATGCCCAGGGACCGTTGTCTTCGCCTTGAAGCCGGCGGCGGTCATCAAGACAGCCCATTGCCTACTGTGGGCGCGCGATTGACCGGGTCCGAGAGCATATGCTGCAATGTGGGCCGCTTCGTGGCACAAAACTTCGTTTAGACGAGCACGCTTCTTTTCGAAGAGAGAAGGGTTGAGCTCGATCCGATTTAACTTTGGAAAACATCGGCCGAGGCAAGTTCGCAGGCGGGCGTTCGTTGTTATTTCAACTTGTGCCAACGAGGGAACACGCCAGAGGCGAGCCCATTTCTTCACCATACTTAGAGGTGTTGCGAAGTCTTGCACGACCGAGCACTATGCCACATGTTTGGTACGCGCGACACCGTTCACGAGAACGTAATTTGCCCGCCAATTCCCCAATTCCTGATTGACTCTAATGGCGTTGGGTTCTAGAGTCCGGCAATACACGTAACCAGCACGCATCGCTTCTACTTGAGGAGGACTCAATGGGCATTTGGGGGAGATTCTTCGGTTTCGTACTTGTCTCTGCATTGTTGTGCGAGGCCGGCTTGGCGCAGGCTGTCTCTACGGCGCAAATTAGCGGCTTAGTGAGGGACCAGACGGGAGCGGTTTTGCCGGGTGTGGAAGTTTCCGGCACGCAGACCGACACGGGGCTTGTGCGAACGACACTTACGAATGAAACCGGATCGTATGTGCTCACAAACCTGCCCATAGGTCCGTATCGGATGGAAGTGTCTCTGCCCGGATTCCGTACGTACGTGCAGACGGGAATTGTCCTGCAGGTGAATAGCAATCCCTCGATCGATGCGGTGCTGGAGGTCGGCCAGGTTGCAGACCAGATCGAGGTCCAGGCAGACGCCGCGCTTGTCGAAACTCGAAGCACCGGAGTTGGGCAGGTGGTCGATAACCAGCGAGTGCTGGAACTCCCCCTCAACGGACGGCAGGCCACCGAGTTGATATTGCTTTCAGGGCTGGCCGTACAGACCACCGCCACGAATCTGCAAACTCCGAACCGGAACTATCCAACCGTGGTGATTTCCGTTGGCGGCGGGATGCTTAATGGAATGACGTACCTGCTCGATGGAGGAACCCACAACGATCCGTTCAATAACCTGAATCTCCCGCTTCCATTTCCGGACGCATTGCAGGAGTTTAAGGTTGAAACCAGCGCTCTGCCGGCACAGTACGGACATCACTCGTCGTCGGCAATCAACGCCGTGACCAAATCCGGGACGAACGAATTTCACGGTGGTCTGTTTGAGTTCGTCCGGAACGGAGTATTCAATGCCCGGAATGCATTCGCCGTAAGAAGGGACACGCTGAAGCGTAATCAGTTTGGAGGAACGCTCGGAGGTCCGATCGCACAGAACAGACTGTTCTTTTTTGGCGGTTTTCAGGGGACGACGAAGCGCTCTTCCCCGAGCGACCTGTTTCAGTATGTGCCGACGGCCGCGATGCTGGCCGGAGATTTTACGGCAGCCGCGTCGCCGTCCTGCGATGTGACGGGCCGGCAGATTACCCTCCGGGCGCCCTTTGTGGGCAACCGCGTCTCACCAACTCTGTTTTCTCCGGAAGCCCTGAACCTTGTGAAAATTCTGCCCAAGACCTCCGATCCCTGCGGCCTGGTCCGGTTTAACAGAGGCGATTCCGAGGATGAGCAGATCGTTGTCGGAAGAATGGACTATCAGTGGACCAACGAACACTCCCTGTTCGGACGGTATCAGCTCGCGCGACTGAGCAGGCCGGATGACTACGACGGGACGAATGTAATTTCACTGGAACAGGGGCCCATCAAGCATCGAGTTCACTCCTTCGTATTGGGTGACACGTATCTGATCGGCTCCGGCACGGTCAGTTCGTTCCGGGCGACGCTGAATCGAACGAACATCGCCAGGTTCGCGGCGGAAGTTACCGGGTTTCCAAGTATTGGGGAATTGGGAGTACAGGTATACGATCCGATTCCAAATGCGGGGTCGGTGAACGTTACAAACGGATTCACGTACCGCGGCGGAGGAAACAACGTTCCAGGTCATTACAATTCGACCTCGTTTCAGTTTTCCGAAGACATCAGCATGCTGCGCGGTTTGCATCAGATCGGATTCGGGACCAACTACATCCGTCAGTTTCTGAACACCGAGCAGAACATCGCTACGGTGCCGGGCTTTACATTTAACGGCCAGGTGAGCGGTCTCGGACTCGCAGACTTTCTAATTGGGAAGCCGTCGTCGTATGGACAGGGCAATCCGCAGTCGGTGTTCAATCGCACCAATTACATTGCGCTCTACATCCAGGATTCCTGGAAAGCGAATTCCAGACTCACTTTGAATGGCGGTATCCGATGGGAGCCTTACTTGCCGCAATCCAGCAAGCACCAGAAATCCAATCACTTCGACAAGGCTCTATTCGATCAGGGCGTGCGCAGCAAAGTCTTTACGAATGCTCCGGCAGGACTGATGTTTCCCGGCGATCCCGGAATGCCCGAGAAGGCGTTCGGTTTTAATCGATGGTTTGATTTTGCGCCGCGGCTCGGCCTTGCATGGGATCCCGCGGGCGACGGCCAGACGTCGATACGCGCCGCGTGGGGCATCTTCTACGATTACCCGCACCTCTACAACTACCTTGGGTTCTCGCAAGATCCGCCGTTTGGCAACTCTTTGACTGTCCCGTTCCCGCCGAGCTTCGGAAATCCATGGCAGAGCTATCCGGGGGGCAATCCGTTCCCGCTCTCGGTAGGCAAGACTGCGACGTTTCCGATTGAAGGCCAGTATCTGAACCTTCCGCTCCACCTGAAGCATCCTTATATGAATCAGTGGAATCTCAGCTTGCAACGCGGGATCGCGTCGGACTGGATGGTGGCGGCCAACTATGTGGGCAGCAACACCATCCACATGCCAACCCAGAGGGATTCATTGAATCCGGCGGTCCTCATTCCGGGCAGTTCGACGCTGGCAAACGTCAACCAGCGGCGCAGGTTGTATCTGCAGAACCCGCAGGAAGGGCGGTTTTTCGCCACCATCAATGAACTCGACGACGGCGGAACGGCGAATTACCATGCGCTCCTCGTTTCAGTTCAGCGCCGGCGCAGTAATGGCCTGACCGTGCAGAGCAACTACACCTGGTCGCATTGCATCAGCGATTGGGTAACGAACATTGTGGGAGGACCCGTCGGCAGGAACTACATGTTCCCAAACAACCGCCGGCTTGATCGCGCCAATTGCGCCACCGACACGCGGCACAGTTTCAACGCGTCGACCGTCTACGAGACGCCGCAGTTTTCAAACTCAACGTTGCGGGCACTGGCCAGTAACTGGCAGGTGTCGGGGATCGTAAGGCTGCAATCGGGCAGCTATCTGACTGTGCTCACCGGTCTGGACATTGCATTAACTGCGCAGCAGGACCAGCGTGGGAACCAGATTCTCGCCAATGCTTACCCGGCGAAACAGGGCATCGATCAGTGGATCAACCCTGCGGCTTTCGCCCAACCGGCTACCGGCACATACGGAAATCTGGGGAGAAACTCGGTTCTCGGACCGGGAAGTATTCGGATAGACATGGGCCTGTCGCGGACCTTTCAGGTTCGAGAGAATCAGACAGTCCAGTTCCGCGCCGAGGCATTCAATCTGCCGAACCATGTGAATCCGAATAATCCAAACGTTGCGATCAACAATCGAAACTTCGGACGGATTTTGTCAGCGGGTGATCCGCGTGTTATTCAGCTTGCTTTGAAATATGTCTTTTAAGGACGGGACAAGGGAGAGACGACATGAAACGGAATAAGATCAATCGCCGGGAGTTCATCGGCGCCGCAATCGCGGGGGGTGCGCTCAGCTCAGCACCGATGGTATTCGCGCAGCGGCGGCCCGTTACCATTCCGCAAAGACCGAACATTCTTTTCATTCTCGCCGACGATTTGGGATATGGCGATCTGAGTAGTTACGGGCGGCCCGACTATCAAACACCCGTGCTCGACAAACTAGCAAAGGACGGTGTGCGCTTCACGGATGCGTACGCGGCGGGGCCCGTGTGTACGGTGACGCGCGTTGGCTTTCACACGGGGCGCTATCCCCATCGATTGCCGGTCGGCGCCGGCGGTGTTCTTACGGCCGACGACGAAACACTCGGAATCCCGGTAGGGCATCCCACACTCGCCTCCCGGCTCAAAGACAATGGCTACGAAAACATTCTTATAGGGAAGTGGCACATTGGCAGGGCGAAAGAGTTTCGGCCGATTCAGCGCGGCTATGACGAATACTTCGGATTCCTGACCGGAACCGCAGACTATTTCTCCTATCGAAATACGGCCGGCCAGCCGGACCTCTGGGAAAACGAAGAACGCAGCACGGCGCGAGGCTACACGACAGACATGTTTACCGAAAGAGCGGTGCAGGTGATCCGGCGGCAGCGCAACAGACCGTTCTATCTCAGCCTTCACTACAACGCACCGCACTCTCCATGGGAAGGGCCCGGCGATCAGGCGTTGGACCACACTCACGATGTTCAGCGAGGAGGACCGGTTGGGTCGCCTTCGAAGTATGCGGAAATGATGAAGAGTATGGACGATGGCATCGGCCGCGTATTGCAGGCACTGGCGGATTCCAACCTGGAACGGAACACGCTCGTCATTTTCACCAGTGACAACGGCGGTATCCAATATGGGCGGAACTGGCCGTTCTCGTTTCAAAAGGGAAGCTGCTGGGAAGGCGGAATCCGTGTTCCGGCGATCGTTCGCTGGACGGGGGTCGTACCGCCGGCACAGGAAACCGCACAAGCCGCAATCACGATGGACTGGACGTCAACTATCCTTTCCGTCACGGGCGCCAGACCCGATCCCAGTTACCCGCTCGACGGCGAAGATCTGCTTCCGGTTTGTACCGGCGATCAGCCCGTTCATGACCGCACGCTTTTCTGGCGCAATAACCAGCAGGACGCTCTGAGAAGCGGAAAATGGAAGTATCTCCGTCAGCAACGGGGAGGGCAGGAGCAACTCTTCGATTTAACGGCCGACCCCGGCGAAAAGAACGATTTGAAAGAGCGCAGTCCGGAGATCTTCACTTCTCTGCAGGCGAAGTACAAGGATTGGAACAGTCGAATGGAGCCTGAACGAATTTGAAGGAGCCTTTATGAAAACTACAGCGATATCCATTGTTGCGATTCTGGCGATGGCAGTTTGCGGCGCCTTCGCGCACGAATCCTTTTACGGGCCGACCGAGTTGATCTACCACGACCCGGATAAGGCGGCCAACGGCTACGTCGTGTTCTCTGCTCGCCCGCGGCTGGACGACCACGAGTTAACGTACATGATCGACATGCAGGGTAACGTTGTTCATAAATGGAAAACCATCACGCAGGCCTATCGAGGCAAGACGTACTTCATTGAGAAGACCGCACGGTTGACTGAGAAAGGCACGATTGTTCAAGGCATCATGACTGAGAGTGGCGCCAAGCCCGGGAGTCTGCTGCAGGAACTCGACTGGGACGGCAACCTGGTGAGGGAGTTCATCGATCGCCGCGAAGGTTATATCTATCATCACAACTTCAAACGAATCTGGAACAACAAGCTGAACGACTGGACGATCATATTCACATCGCAGATTCCGATGACTCAGCAGCAGGCCGTCGCTGCCGGGGCAGATCCCTCAAGGCAATGGACCGCGGCTCCTGATGGAGTTGTGGAGATGGACATGAGAGGAAATGTCATCTGGGAATGGTGGACTCTCGACCACGTGGTTCAAGACAGGAATCCGGCGTGGCCGAACTACGGGGTCATCAAGGAGCATCCGGAGAAGATCGATCTGAACTGGGGCGCGGGCCTGAGAGGCAACTTTACGCATCAGAATGCGCTCGACTACAACCAGACGCTCGATCAGATCGTTGTCAGCAACTCCGTCATGAGTGAGTTCTATGTTATCGACCACGGTGGAACGTTCGTCGCCGGGAATTTTCAGGCGGGCAAGGCCCGGGCGGCCGGCCGTGCGGGCGACATCCTTTATAGATGGGGTAACCCCAGCGTTTACGATTCCGGCAAGGGTCCGACTTACGAAGCCGACGGCAACAGAAGTTCCGAAGGCGATCAGCAGTTGCATTTCCACCACGACATCCAGTGGATCAAAGAGGGGCTCCCCGGCCTGGGAAATTTCCTCGTATTCAATAATGGCGCGCGCAGAGCGGGCGGATATCGTTCGGAAGTCGTCGAGATCAATCCGTACGCGGGGCCTTATCCGAGCGCAAAGTATCTTGCGGACGAAAGCGCGAAGCAAAAGGTGTGGAGCTTCACGTCCGTCGAGCCGAACAGCTTTTACAGCGCCCACATCTCAAGCGTTCAGCGTCTTCCGAATGGGAACACACTCGTAATGTCCGGCAGACACGGTCACATGTTTCAGGTGACGCCTGCCGGTGAAGTTGTATGGGAATACATCGTTCCCGTAATGGATATAGTTGAGCCCACCGCGGCTCTCAAAGACATCTACAAGAAAGTAATTTCCGATAAAGATCACAACTGGACGTTCGCCGCACAGTGGTACCCGGCTGATCATCCCGGACTGGCAGGGCGTGACTTGACACCAAAAGGGAAGATTACGGATATCCTGGGCGGGAGCAACGCTCGATAGGCAGGGCGTGTTGCCCAACGGCCCTCACCCGCCGCTTCGCGGCACCCTCTCCCAAAGGGAGAGGGACTTGACTAGAATCGCCCGAGCCAGTGCGGATAGCCATAAGAGGATTCCGGTTCCGGTAACGGTGAAGGGAAGTCTCGCCAGAGATATTCCATCGCGGCATCCAGAAGCCGTTGCTGTGCGTCCAGACCGGGCGCAAATGCTTCAACCAACACCGAGCTGTAAGAACGGCCATTCCGCTTGAGCGCGGTAAGTTCGACGACTATTCCCTGATCGAATGAGTTCGCTGCCGGAACGGGAATGAATTGGTCTTTCGCCCAACTGTATTTCCGCTGGCGGCGTTCCTTCGCGATGGTGATCCACGGTCCGTTCGGAACGCCGAATTGCGAAATGTCGTTGTGGTCCGGCCCTTCCGAATCGGCCCAGCCCCATTTCAGCCACCGCTCCACCTGGCCCGCGGCGCCGTGCGCGCCTTTATAGGGCCGCGCGAATTCGCGCCATTTGATTTCCAGCCGTCCTTCACGAAACTTGATCCCGATGTGTTCAACGGCGGGTTGAAACAGATAGATATCATCGCGCTTGTCAACCGGACTCACCAGCGAACCGGGCAGCGAATCACTGAACCATTTATCGAGGCTGACGGGAAGGGATCCTTCGAGGAACCAGCGGAGTTCGAGCGAGATCAACAGACTCAATGTGTCATAGCGTAGATGACGTAGTTCACGCCAAGGCGATACGCAAGCGCCGTCATGGGATTGGGATAGTAGGGATCGTCGGCATGCTCCCATGAATCGCCCATGTCGATATTGAAATTCATGGCGGCCATCAGGCGGCCGTCATCGTCGTATATGCCGCGCCAATGCGGGGGGCCCTCCATCCGCACAGAGACCTGTCCGCCTCGCGACCGCACGTGACGGGCGCCGGGAATGGGCGTGCCGCGGTCCATATCGAGATCAAAGAAAACATGCATGAGCGGGTCGTCCTGGCGGATCTCGACGATCGGGCGGTCCGGGAACACGCGCTTCATGGATGTTTGAAATACGGACCACTCGAATTCGCCGTGGAAGTCGTCGACAAGCAGGAAACCGCCGCGAAGCAAGTGCTCCCTCAGGTTTGCGGCCTCCTCCTCGGTTGGACGCCAGTTTCCCTGGCCGGGCTGCTGCATGAACAGGAACGGAAATTGGAAAATGCGAGGATCGCTGAGCTCCAGATGCCGGCTGTCATCGGCGACCGAAACGTTCGTAAGCCGGCGCAAAGCCGCGAAGAAATGCTCTTCGGCCAGCGGGTAGTCCACGGCCCACCAGGGCTGGATGATTCCCCTCGAACCGGCGCCGCCGCGAGTCCGATACTTCACGCGCGCGACCTGGAACTCGTCCACGGGCGGACCTTCATTGGGATCGTGAAACGTGATCTGCCGCTGGCTGATCCCGACTCCGGCCAGAAGACACGCGACCAGTCCGGCAATAGCGATCTTAAGAGTCCGTTTACGGCGCCGCGCCCAGAGGGCTTGAATGTCCGTATTCATTAGTTGGGCGTCTGGATAACGTCGTAGTAGGTCTGAATCATCCCTGCATCAAAGGCCGTCACCAGATCCTGAATCGAAAACAGCAGCGTGTCCCAGCTGAACCCCCGGCGAAGGATGGGAGAGGCCGAGTACCCTTCGTTGCCGGTTTTGATGAGGGGGCGGATAAAAACGCTCTGTGAGTCCAATGGAAGCGTGGAGACGTTCGCGTAGAAAGTCCTCCAGTCATCGGGGCTCATGAACAGGTAATGCTCGACGTTGGACAGGTAGAACGCCGCGACAGTCTTGTTCCGCGCCTTCAGGTATTCGCCAACCGCCCGGATGGCCTTGGGCCCGGCGAAGTTTCCAACCAGCGGCACGATGAGGTTGTTCTTTTCCATTTGCTGCAATGCGCGGAAATTGTCTTCCGTGGCGAGAAAACTCCGAAACGCGCCGTTTTCGTCCGTGTCCATCATGAGCTGTTCGTACGACGGCAGGAGCGGCGACCGGATCCTCTGCCATGGTCCGGAGTAGCCCAGGTCCGTGCCGCCGATATAAAACGCCTGGAGCACATATTCGAGGCTGAGCTGGTCTTCGGCTGTCAGCGGGAATCCGTGATCGTTGATCAGCCGGTCTTTGATCGAAGCCAGAGTCTCTCGAGAGAACGTCAGGTCGGGCTCTGTGCCGCGAAATGCATCGAATAACTCGACGGCGCTGGAATCGGTATCGACATAGCCCACCGGTATACGGGAAAACAGGAGCGTTAGAAAGTCGACCCGATCGGTGGAAAGCTCGATGAGAGCCTTGTACATCAGGTGCTCGATCAGGTTCTGCCGGCGAATATCAAAGATGAAAGCGATGTCCGGCTTCAGCGCAACGATGTATGTGAAATTCTGTTCGGGCCCGACGCCGAGATAGGCGCCGCCTGGTGTCCGGCCTTCGGTGAGACTCTTCAACACATGTTGCGCGCGCATTTCGTTAGACACGAAATTGTCGGAGACGAATGTTCCTCCGGGTTCTGAAAAGTCCGTAATCAGCCCCCAGTACGCCTCGTCGCTTAGCTGAGGTGGCGCCTCCTGGGCAGACAGGGCGATACCGAAGAACAGGGCGAGCCCTACTACGACCGAGACGGGGATGCGCAAATCAGATCTAAACATAATTTTTGAACTGAGCGATTATAATGCCCCAAGCCAATTTCAAAGAGGAGAAAGCCATGAAGCGGTTGAATGTTACGTGCGCCATTGTGATTCCGCTGATCATCGCTGCAGGTGTGGGATTCTTCTCCCGCGCCACTCAGGTTGCCCGGGCGCAGGCCCGAAGCCTGCCCGCCTTCGAAGTCGATCGCGCGTGGCCGAAAGTGCCGCCGCAATGGAAGCTCGGAGATGCCTCGAGTATCGCGATCGACGCCCAGGACAATGTCTGGGTCCTGCACCGGCCCAGGACGCTCAAGCCCGAAGATGCAACGAAGGCTGCGCCGCCTGTGATCGTGTTCGACGCGGCCGGGAATTACATCAAGGCCTGGGGCGGCGCCGGCAATGGCTATGAATGGCCCGAGCGCGAGCACGGCCTGCACATCGACTACAAGGGCTTCGTGTGGCTTGGCGGAAATAACTGTCCTACGAATGGCCTGCCCGGAGTCAAACCGGTAGCGGATGACCAGCTCCTGAAGTTCACTCCGGACGGCAAGTTCGTCATGCAGATCGGCAAAAGTAACCAGGGCAAGGGCAATGCGGACAGGCAGAATCTGCATCGGCCCGCGGATGTGTGGGTCCTTCCGTCGACCAACGAATTATTTGTAGCCGACGGTTACGGCAATCACCGCGTTGCCGTGTTCGATGCGGACAGCGGCGCATTCAAACGCATGTGGGGCGCATTCGGCAACACGCCCGTCGACGACGATCATTGCGAGGTTGTTACTCCGACGAGTTTTTCGGATCCCGGTCCTCCGCAGTTGAGCATCGTTCACGCAATCCGCGTTGCAAATGACGGAACCGTGTATGTTGCCGATCGCGAATACCGGCGCGTCCAGATGTTCACAAAAGAAGGCAGGTTCGTGAAGCAGTTGGTCAGAAACAGCGCGCCTTTTGCCCGTGACCTGGCCTTGTCTCCGGACGCGGACCAGCAGTTTCTTTACGTCGGAGGAGGCAACGGCGTATTTATTGTCGACCGGAAGACGCTGGAGATTGTGGGCAACGTCCAGCCGGAGGGCATGATTGGTCCGGGCCACCAGATCGCGACCGATTCCAAAGGCAATCTTTATATAGCGCAGACTACTGCAGGTATGCAGAAGCTGACTTTCAAAGGGATGGCGCCTGCGGGCCGCTAACCCTCATCCGGCCCTTCGGGCCACCTTAACTTGATGGCTGCGCCCTATCGGGCTTGCATTCGCATCCGCTCATGTTCCCGGGAGGAGAAGGACGTATCTGGAGTTTGGACATTTTTCGCGGAGTGCGCAAGAACTCCCCTCCTGGATTAGGAGGGGTGCCGTTCGCGTTTTTCAGCGAACGGCGGGGTGGTGTCCAATTAATTGATGTTGCGAAGCCACCCTATAGATATTCGCGCAGCGCACCGAATATTTGAATGAGCGCTACGCGAGCATCCATAACGTGGCTTCGCGTCATTGGGTACCACCCCGTCTGCGCCAATAAGGAACGGGACCATTCCCCTGGTGGCGCAGCCACCCCTCCTAACACAGGAGGGGAGTTCGGACTCACGCTTCGGAAGGGCCGTTAGCTTCCGGGTTACGTTTCGCGCGATTCGCGATATATTCTTGCGAGCAAAATAGCCATACGCCATACATCGATGAGAGGAGAAGCTTCTATGAGAATCCGGCTGGTCCTGGTCATTCTCGTTTGTCTTGCGAGTTTCCCAATGTGGGGGTCCGCCCAATCTGCCGACCCTCAGCCTGTCGTGATGCAGGAGCACCGGCAGACCGGCAGCGCGGAGATCCAGATCAAGACGGTATCGGGCCGCAACGACATGGTGAGCGGCGGCGACGCGCTGCTCCGCATCGACGTGTCGCCGCGGGTTCCGCTGGATCAGGTCAAGGTGGCGTTGAACGGACAGGATTTGAGCGCCGCATTCAAGCCGATCGCGGGAACTCGATCGCTTCTCGGTTTGGCGACAGGCCTTAAGCTGGGCGATAACACTGTCACGGCCTCGCAGAGCGGACAGGCTGCTTCCCTCGTCCTTACCAACTGGCCGATCGAGGGTCCGATCTTCTCCGGCCCTCACGAGAAACCGTACGTCTGTATGACTCAAGTGTTCGATCTTCCCGTGACGGGCGGCAACCTTGGCCCCGCTCTCGACGAGAACTGTTCGATCAAGACGCGCGTGGATTACATCTATCGGGGCACTGACAATAAGTTCAAGCCGTTGCCGAATCCATCGGCGCGTCCGGGGGATCTGACCACCACCACGACGAACGAGGGCAAAAAGGTTCCCTTCATCGTGCGCGTCGAGACAGGAACGATAAATCGGGCGATCTACCATTTCTCAATGCTGCACGATCCGATGACCGACCGTCCGGTTGATCTCTGGAATCGGCCTGCCGGCTGGAACGGCCGGCTGATCTATACCTTCGGCGGCGGCTGCCCCGGCGGCTGGTACATACAGGGCAAGGACACGGAAGGTGTGCTGGATCCTTTCATGTTGTCGCAGGGCTTCGCGGTGGCGACCTCGAGCAAGAACGTTTTTGGGAACAACTGCGACGATGTGAACTCGGGCGAAACCATGATGATGGTGAAGGAACGGTTTATCGAGCGGCACGGCGCACCCGCGCACACGATCGGCTGGGGCAGTTCGGGCGGCGCGCACCAGGTTCACCTGATCGGGGACAATTATCCCGGCCTGCTGGACGGCATCATTCCGGGATCCAGCTTCCCCGATGTTCCGTTCGGAGCGGTGACCATGCAGGGATTCGGGGCGCGCCTGCTGCATCACTACTTCACGGAACTCGCCACTGAAAAGTGGACGAAAGAGCAGGAGACTGCGGCGACCGGCATCATGCTTCACGAAACGCTTGTGGCCCAGGCGACGCGCGGCGACCGGATCAATCCTCGTGGAGTGTGCGACGAGGCAATCCCGGCGGAGTGGCTCTACGATCCGGTGACGAACCCGCGTGGAGCGCGATGCACACCCTACGATCACCAGTCGTACATATGGGGAAAGGATCCCAGGACCGGTTTCCCGCGGCGGCCGCTGGATAACGTCGGCGTTCAATACGGTCTGCAGACGCTGAACTCGGGCGTGATCAGCAAGGCGCAGTTTCTTGAACTCAACGAGAAGGTCGGCGGCGTGGATATCGACGCGAAGTTTACAAAGGAACGCACGGTCGGCGACCGCATCGGTGCGCGGCGCGGATATGAAACCGGGCGCTTCCTGAGCGGTGGCGGCGGGCTTGCCTCAACGCCGATCATCGACTACCGGGCTTACGCGGATTCCAAGCCCGGCGACGTCCACATGCGGTTCCATTCGTTCTCGACCCGAGAGCGGCTCAAACAGGCGAACGGCCACGCGGACAACCAGGTGATGCTCCACGAGGATTACACCTACGGCGGATTCAATACCGAAAGCCCGCTGCATCAGGAAGCGATACAGCAGATGGATCAATGGCTACTCAATGTGGCGAAGGATACCTCGAACGCACCGCGCGCGCAGAAAGTCGTGAAGGCAAAACCGGCAAACCTGCGGGAGGGTTGCGTTGCCCCGGGTGGCCGGCGGATCAACGAGCAGCAGGTGTACCAGGGTGGCGAATGCGACAAGTATTTCCATTCACATGCCTCGCCGTACCTGGTGGCCGGAATGCCGGTGGCGAACAATATCGCGATGTGCCAGCGCAAGCCGATAGATCTATCCGACTACAAGGTGACTTTCAATCCCGCAGAGATGGATCGGTTGCGGCGGATCTTCGCGGATGGCGTGTGCGACTACACCAAGCCCAGCTTCGAACAGCGTCCGCTGATGGGGACATGGCTGTCCTACGGGCCGGCGGGGAAGAAGTAAGAGAGGGGAGATCCGGGGACAGACTCCCCTCAATTGCGCGCCTCGTGGGCAATGGCCTGTGCGGCGATGACGGCGACCACGAGCGAGAGGGACATACCGACAAAGACGTAACGCGTCCTGCCTGCATCCATGAGCAAGCCGAAAATGAGCGGCGCGGTCGCAAGCCCGGCGTCCA
This sequence comes from Candidatus Sulfopaludibacter sp. SbA3, assembly GCA_945865815.1. Taxonomy (GTDB): domain Bacteria; phylum Acidobacteriota; class Terriglobia; order 20CM-2-55-15; family 20CM-2-55-15; genus CAMBFR01. Next base: position 34,955 of record CAMBFR010000006.1, on the reverse strand, counting down.
GTCCGGAATAGACCAGCCCATACATGCGTCCGAAAGCGCCTGTGCCCAGGCGCGCGGCCGTTGATTTGCGAACGAGCATATCTCGCGACGGGCCCGCCATACCCACGCCGAAACCCATCATGGCCATGATGCCGATGACGCTCCATCCGGGAACGACGGAAAACGAAAGCAGGAATGCGAGCGCCGACGCACAGAGGAAAGCAAGGCCGAGCAGCTTCTCCTGGCCGCTGGCGCCGCCCGCGAAAAAGCCGCCGGTAGCAAGCCCCGCCGCGCTGCCGATCAGGTAAGCCGTCAGCGCGGATGTCGCCGCAGCCAGTGAAAGCCCATACAGGTCCCGCAGGAGAGACGGAGCGAAATTCTGCAGCGCGCCGAATCCCAGTGTGGAGAAAAAGAAGAAGCCGAATGCAAACCACGTGAGCCGCAGCTTAAAAAGGCTGCCAAGACTCACGCTGCCCGTTTTCGATCGTTGCGCGTCATGGCTTGGCGGGCTTGGCGGCTCCACCGTCAGTTCATTCGACAGTTCGGAGCGCTTCCACCAGAGCGTCGCCAGAGACATGCCGCCGAGCGATGCGGCTGCCAGCCCTGCGGCGCGCCAGCCGAATGCCGTTGCCGTGGCTGTCATCAACAAAGGCGCCAGAGCCCATCCCAGATTGCCCGAGAGGCCATGTAACGAGAAGGCATGCCCGAGGCGCGCGTGCGAGACTCGATGATTCAGCAGCGAGTAATCCGCCGGGTGAAATACGCAGTTTCCCATCCCGGCAACGAATGCCGCGAGGTAGAGTCCCCACAAGGCCGGCGCACCTGCGACCAGAAGTCCCGAACACGACAGAAGGCCGGCGCCCAGGCACAGCACACGATGGGCGCCCCATCGATCCACCACAAAACCCGCGAGGGCCTGGCCGATTCCCGAGACGACGAAGAACACGCTCATCAAGGCGCCGACCTCGGTGAACGACAGCGAATATTCACTCATGAACCATGGAAACAGCGGCGGAAGCATCAGGTGAAAGAAATGCGAAGTGGCGTGGGCGAACCCGACCAATGAGATTACAATCACATCCTGCCTGAGAGCGCTCGGTATGGTGACGGTGGACACGGAGGTATTCTACATTCCAATCGTGCGAAAAATCCCCACATGGGTATAAGATAAGCCCCACTATGGCTACTGCACTCCTGATCATTTATGTTGCGACGTACATAGACGTCCAGCCGAGTTCCATGACTCAAGGCGCTGCGCTGATCCGGCAGTACCGGCAGGCGAGCCTCGCGGAGGCGGGAATTCTGGGCGTCGAGGTCGTCCAGGAAATCAGCCGCCCGAACCGCTTCGTGATCGTTGAATCCTGGAAGGACCAGGCGTCCTTTGATGCCCACGAAAAGGCCGAGCGCACCGCTCAGTTCCGGGCCGGTCTCAAGACGATTCACAACAGCCCATACGATCAGCGAGTGCATCAGGGTTTCGCGATAGGTCCCGCGCCGTCAGCGGCGGGCAACACCGTGTCGGCGGTGACGCACGTCGATGTTCCTCCGCCGAGCCGGGATGCAACCGAGGCTTTGCTTAAACGCCTGGCCGAAGACAGCCGGAAGGACGATGGCAACGTGCGCTACGACATCTACCAGCAAAACTCGCGCACAAATCATTTCACCGTTTTTGCGTCCTGGAAGGATGCGAAAGCGTTCGACGCCCACGAAATGAAACCGCACACCCGCCAATTCCGCGAGGCTCTGGCCCCCATGCTTGGCGCGCTTTATGATGAGCGCCTCTACAAGCCTCTCAACTGAACGGAATTTCCAATCAGAAGCTGAACAGGTTCGTGAACTTGACGATGAAGGCGCGCTCGCGGAGCTGGCCGGTCGTGGTGTTCCGCGTGTCGTTGTAGACAATGTACAGATCGCTCAGCGGATGGTGAATCAGGTCGAAGCGGATGTTCGAACTCACCAGGTGCAGGTCCGCGTTGTATTGAATGAACGCGTTGACGAAGGCGCGGGAGTTCAACGCGTAGATGATTCGAGTGCCCACCAGGTTCGTTGTAAATGACCCATTGGGTCCATCGGGCAATGTCACGTTGTTCCGCTCGTAGTTGAGGTTGACGGCCAGATGAAAGTTGGGCCTCAAATTCAGGCCGCCTGTTACCGATTTGCGTCGGCCTGTATAGAAGTCGCCCCAGTCCGCGGCGCCTGTCCCGGTGATCTTCCGGCCTGTGTTGGTGGTGAAGCTTGCCTTGTAGCCCCGGAATAGATAGTCGCCGGCCGCGATTGTCACGCGCGGATTGCCGGATGGAATCCGCAGCGGGTTCGCCAGCCGATCGAATGTTCGATAAGCGGTGAAATTGACGGAGCCATTGTTTTCGAAGGCGACTCCAGCAGTGAGGTTCTGATCACGAGTTTCGACTTTCCCGCTTCCGCTTCCGCCGCTGTAATCCACGACTGCCTGAAAATTCAGATTCCGGATCGTTTCGTTGCTTCTGAGCAGGGGTCTCCACGCGACGTCCCCTTTGTATTGCGTAACGTTCCTGCGGCGAATGAATCCGACGTCGGGAGTGAAATTCGCTTCGACCTTGTTGTATTGAGCGATGGCAATGAGTTCGTCATCTCTCCACGACGTTTCAAACCGCCGCGCCTGGTTGTCGCCGGACCTGCCGGCCGTGTCGCTGCGCAGGATGTAGCTATCGAACTGCAGCCTGTCGAAAAACTGAAGGTGAGCGTCGGTCCCGTAGACGCGGTTGTAGTCGCCGGCGAGCGTTGAATCGCGATTGGTCACAAGGGCGCCGATCCACGAGTTTCTCGCCAGATTTCGTTTAAGGCGCCCGACCAGAAATGTATTCGATGGCGTTGCGCCCGAGCGTTCCGTTTTCATCGCGATCAGGCCGACGTCGTACAGCCGGCTCACCTTGCCCGTTACGCGCGCGCCACCGACGATCGGTATCGGTGTTCCCGCGGAACTCAGGCCGATACGGCGGCTGAAGAAGGGAAGCAGGTTGCCCTGGTTTCCCTGGTTGCCGATATTGAACAGGCCGGCATTCTCAAGAAAGAAGTCACGTTTTTCGGGAAAGAATTGATTGAAGCGCGTGAGGTTGACTTGTTGCTGGTCGACTTCCACTTGCGCGAAGTCCGTGCGGTACGTGGCGTCGAGCGTGAGTGACGGCGTGAGACCATATTTCAGATCCACTCCGCCATCGTAATTTTCGCCTCTTGAGAACGTCGGCGTTCTTTGAAGCTCTCCGGCGGCATTCCGGGTTTGCGCGATCCCGGCGGTGACGAAGGGCTTGACGTTCAAATTCCGTCCCTGGCGAATGTTCTCGAGGCCGGTAAGCTTTCCCATCAGGTGCATGGCTCCGCTTGAGTACCGAACCGGCTGTGGCGCCCAGAAACTCTCCTCGTGCGATCGAAGAATACGGCGTGAAGCGTTGACTCCCCACTCCTGATTTGGTGAGTTCGAGAATCGGAGAGTCTTGAAAGGAATCATGTATTCGACGAAATATCCTTCATTGTTCCTGGTTGCTCCTACCTCCCATACGGCATCCCAATCGGCATTGAACTGGGTGCCGTTGGTGATCTGGTTGTCGCGCCTGGCGCCGAAGGCATTAATAGCCAATGAATAGCCGGTGAGGCCATCGTTCAGGCTGCTGAGGTAAAGACTGACACCATCGCTTTCATTGAAATTGAAGTCTTCGCGAATGTCGTTGAGAGTGATGTGTGCAGCGTCGGAGTCGTAGCACCAGACGCCGACGTAGAGGTTCTCATCGTCGTACAGGAAGCGCAGTTCAGTCCTCTCCTGCGAAGGTTCGCCCGGATGCGGCGCCTGCTGGGTGAAATCCTTGGCGGGAAGGGCAAGTTCCCATGCGGGTTCTTCGAAGAGTCCGTCGAGAGTTATTTTTTCGGTTATGCGAACGGCCTTCACCACCCGCGACAGATGAGCGGTCTCGTAGTTGAGCGGCGGCGCGCCGTTGCCCTGCAGGTTTTGTGAATAGGCGGTCGATGAGCAGAGGAATAGGCAGAAGATTAATATCTTTTTCATGAAACTCGTACCGGCTTTTCGACGCAGGAAAAAACATAGCCGCGGATCGGGAGACCCGCGGCTATGAGAACTAACAGATCACTTTGAAAGCCGTTTATTCGTAGCGGCCGAGCATTTTGCCGTCAGCGAATTTGGCGCCCACGAACAGTGCGATCGGTGCACCATTTTCCATGACGTTGACTTTCATTGAGACCTTAGCGCCGGGCGCGAAGGTCGCCGGACGGATACCCTGGCGTCCCAACTGATTCGGGGAACCCCACTCGACGCTCCACTCCACTTCCTTGCCGCTGGCGTCGGCAACCATGATCTGAATCCAGGAATGCGGATTCTTGAACTGGAATTCCTTGATCGTGCCCGAGATTTCCTTCGGCCGGTCACTGAATCCAGCGCTGGAGTGATGCGCAATTGCGGGCTGAATGGCAAGCAACGTTACCGTAACAAGAAGGGCTGCAAGGGCTACTTTGTGAGCTATTTTCATTTTGAATACCTCCTGAGAATTCATCAATTAATTGACTAATTAACGGGCTTTCCTGTTGGATCCAGGAACAATGTCTTGCCGGTTGCGTCCACCGGGTTCCGTTGGTTTTCGGCGCATCCATAGTCGTACACAAATTGTTGCGGGACCGCGCTCTTCCGGTATTGCTTTGTGACTGTCCACGGTTTTGTGAGGGCCTTCGAGTCTTCGAAGGTCATCACCGCTTCGATGGTGTTGTCATTGATCTTTCTCATGCGTACGGTGGCTTCTGAGGCGTCGCTCAGGATAAGACCGGTCCTGTCAAGGATGTTGTCCTTGTCGCGCCAGCCTTTCAGTCCCACGGTTCTCCAGACGAGGGTGTCGCCTTCCCATTTTCCGACGGAGACGCCGGTATAGGTTCCCCAGCGATCTTCGGGGCCGGGAAGCGCGCGGCCATCGGTGTAAATGCGCATGACGTTTCCGCCATTTTCGGCGAGAATCCAGAAGGCTTCAGGCCGAACCACGAACTCGAAAACATCCGGCAGATTCATGATTCGGGGGAATCCGGCAGGAACGCCGCAGTTGGTCTGCACATCGGGGAATCGATTGTCGTCACGCAGTCTCAGGTTCGCCGCATACATGGCTTCCCACTCGGCATTGTAAGGCGGATGCTCACGGACGCCGATGTCGACCGATCCTCCCGTGCCTGTCTGCGTCGCGCGGTCAAAAACTGTTCCGCCCTGCATCGCCCAAACGCCCGACCAGTCGGGAAGTTTATCGAACGGGGTAAGAGTGCTGGCTTGCCCGTAGCTCAGGCTGGGCGAAAACGCCAAACTGACACTCAATCCAAGCAGTATCGCTATCGTTGTTTTATTCATCAAATTCGTCTCCATATCTGGCTCTTTTTTACGGGCGGTCTCCCGTCAATCATGTCTTGGTAAGTGCATTTATAGTGCTTCGCAGTGAGAAAGTAAAGTTTCGGATCATAAATGGCTAAGTTTTTCGTATTCATGCCGTTGCGTATTAGAAGTTGACAGAGAACGATTCTCATAACTCTCCTGGGCCGACGTTGAATGTTGGCGGTCGTGGAAGGTAGAAATCGACAGCCGCAGAAGAAAAAACTAATATACGCGCATGGAAGTTCGACTATTTCCCAATTCTATTCGTCCGGGCGTCGGCATGAGGCCGCGTCGAGAAGGTCAGCGGCCTCTTTTGCCCCAGCACGCGCGCCACTGTCCGGTATTGGAAGCCGGGAGCTCGCTTGGTTTTCTCGTATATCCGCCGCTCGACCCGAAAGAATCATTTCACATCGAGTATGAGGGCGACGGCCAGTACCAGTTCACCTACTTTCTGTCCAGTCCCAAAGGGAAGTGGGAACCGATTTTCAAGGTCATGATGGTCATGCCTGTGGGGAGTGTCGGCATGATCAGGGACCAGGTATCGTTTACAACGAAGAATTCGCCGATTTCCAGCGAGGCCGCCCTGGGTATCACGCGCGCGTTTATCGTTCCGGAGGATCTCGGAACGCCGGCGGGCGCGGTCGCACTTCGCGGCGCAACCAATTTTCAGACGCCGGCCGGCTGGGACACGGTGTATTCGCCGATCTTCAACATGATTGAGCGGCCCATGGCTCCGATGTTGATCGTCCGCGTCGAAACGGACTGGTACCCGCACGAAACCGAATTCCGTTATGTTCTTCAGCCCGGGGAGGGGATTCCCGGATCACACACCATGCCTATCGGACAGGTCTTCTTCGTGCCGCGTGAAGAGATTACTTTGCAGGATTGCACCGAAGCCGAGTTGGAGGCGATCAACAAGGCCAAGGAAGAATTCTTCCGGGAAAAAGCCGCGCACAAGATTACGACCCCGTACGGACTTCAATACAGCCCGCACTATCTCAAGCAGAGCCGCGCTCAGAAACCCTGATCTCTTTACCGCAGATAGGCGATCAGGGGTGTCAGCGTTAGGGGACTGAGCACGGTCGACAAGAAGACGCAGTTTGTGACGAAGGATGGCGCGACGTCGAACTCGAGAGCGAGGATCGTCGTCAGGACTGCGGATGGCATCGCGGCTAGAACGACGCCCGCCTGTTGCGCGGTTCCGGACAGCCCGAGAAGTTCGGTGAGTCCGAGCGCGACGATGGGTGCGGCCACGAGCGACAGTCCCACGGCCAGCAGAACCATTGAAGGACGCTCGGCAGTTTTTGCGCGTTCCAGCTGCATTCCCAGCACAAGGATCATGATCGGCAGAGCCGCATCGCTCAGCAAACCGATCGGGCGCGTCAGGCCGGCCGGAAGGGAGATCCCACCGGCAAGAACAATCAGCGCCGCGGCCACGCCGTAGATGGCGGGTACTTTGGCCACGCCGCGCAACGCCTGCGGAAGACTGCGTTTTCCCGCCGCGGCCAGGAACACGCCCACCGTGTACGTCAACGTCGAACTGACGACGAAATAGACGGTCGCGTAGGAAAGCGCATCTGCCCCAAACGCGAAGAGCACCACGGGCAGGCCGAAGTTTCCGCTGTTCGAAAACATCACCACGAGAAGAAACGCGCTCAACTCCGCCCGGCCGAGCCGAAGCGGGACCGCAACCGCCCGCGCGATCAGTCCCATGGCGGCGGTGATGAGAACGGCAAACAACGCCATGCGCCCAGCCTGCGGGCCCGTGATCGTCGAGGTCGAGAGCATTGTGAAGGCGAGACAAGGCGAGAGCGCGTAGAACGCCACATGCGCAAGCGTCTTCACATTGGCGTGCAGTTTGCGCGCGAGCAGAAATCCGGCGCCGGCGATCAGAAAGATCGGAAGAATATCGGACGCGAAGATGGATAGTAGAATGCGCAAAGCAGGTTTTGCCGAACTCCGTTCCGGTTCGGATTCTACTATGGCTCAGACAGCAACGATTTATAACCTTGATATCGATCTTGCCGACATCGACCGCGGCGTTTACGAAAAGCTCGAACTTCGCATCGCGCGCCAGCCATCTGAAACGATCGAATACATGTTGATGCGCGTCTTCGCATACTGTCTGGAGTACGGCGAGGGCATCGAACTCACGGAAGGCGTCGCCGCCGGGAACGAGCCCGCTGTCCTCATTCGAGACCTGACGGGGCGGATCACAGCCTGGATCGAGGTGGGCATGCCCGATGCGGACCGGCTGCACCGCGGCATCAAGCTGGCCGGCCGGGCGGCGGTTTACACCCATCGCGATGCCCGAAAGCTGATGGCTCAGCTTTCCTCAGCCGGCGTTCAGCGGCTCGCGGATGTTCCGGTCTTTGCGTTCGATGCAAATGTTGTGGATGAAGTTGCCGGGTTGCTGGAACGACGCTCCGAATTGGCGCTCTCCGTAACGGAGCGCGAGTTCTACCTTCACATTGCCGGCCGATCGTTCACGACGACGATCGTGGAGCATCGAGTCACTTCGAGCTAGCCATTCAGGAAGCTATTCTTGACCCCCGGTACCTCCCTTGATAACATCGGCGGCAAATTTCCTTCTGACGATCTAACTTGCACAGGAATATACGGGTACAAAGGATGAAAAAACTTAGAGGGTTGGTGACAGGCGCCGGCGCGGTGATCTGCATTCTGATGCTGGCGGGGATTTCGGCGGAAGCGCAACAGGCGCAGCGGCGCGTTGGGGGAAAACCCGACTTTAATGGCATCTGGCAGGCAATGAACTCGGCTTCATGGAATATTGAGGATCATCAGGGAGAAATGGGAGTGCCGCCGGGCCTGAGTGTTGTCGAGGGCGGTGCGGTTCCTTACCGGCCGGAAGCGCTTGCAAAAAAGCAGGAGAACTACGCCAACCGGGCGACGGCGGATCCAACGGAAGCCAATTGTTACCTGCCCGGCGTACCGCGGATTACATACATGCCGTTCCCTTTCAAGATTACGCATACGCCGACGGCCATCGCGCTCTCATATGAATGGACTCACGCGTTGCGTCCGGTTGTCATGGACGGCAGTCCGCATCCCGAGACTCCTGAAGAGAACTGGATGGGCATTTCGCGCGGGCGCTGGGAAGGCGACACGCTGGTTGTGGATGTCAGGAACTTCAACGACCAGACATGGTTCGATCACGCGGGCAATCATCATAGTGAACAGCTCCGCGTAACCGAACGTTACACCATGACGGGTCCTGACAGTATCCAGTACGAGGCCACCATTGAAGATCCGAAAGTGTTCACGAGACCCTGGAAAATGAGCATGCCCCTGTATCGCCGCAAGGAGCCGAATATCCGCTTGTTGGAATACGAATGCGCTTATTACCTGCAGGAAAGGATCTACAAGGACGCTCCGTTCTTTTGATAACCGGCTAACACCATAGGAGGTGTCGAGGTGAGAAGTAAATTGTTCAGAGTAGGTATCACGGCAGTGCTTGTGATTACCGCTGTAGCGTTTGTATCGACGGCTGCTTTTGCTCAGGCAAGGCCGGCAGCATACACGCCGGCGAAAACCCCGGATGGCCAGCCGAAGATAACGGACGGAATCTGGAATCGGCGGGGTGTGGGTGGTCTCGACGGGGGTGCGCTGGAAGCAGAAGCACAACGGCCGAATAACCCGCTTGACCCGACAGCAAGGAATCCTGTTTCGGTTTCGGCCCGTCCCGACGGCCTCAATAACACCGACAGGGGATTCCTGGACCAGTTCAGCGAAAAGCTGGGTCTCGGCGCCGAAGACCCGGATCGACCGGCGCCTCTTCCGGGACAGCGGCAGTTGATGGGTATCGCCGAGCCTGGAAGGATTCTGCCCTGGAAGCCGGAAGCCAATGCGGCAAGGCAGGACTTTCTTTTAAAGACAAACCCCGCAAAGGGATTGAAGTACCTGGAAATGGACGCGCGCTGCATGCAACCCGGCCTTTTCTTTGGCAATGGCCCCTTCCAGTTCCTGCAGACTGACAAGCAGGTGACGATTCTGTCTGAATACCAGCACTTCACCCGCCACATTAATATGGACGGCCGGCCGCATCTTCCGAAGACGTTCAAAATGTTCATGGGCGACTCCATAGGCAAATGGGAAGGCAATACGCTGGTTGTGGACACGACGAACTTCAACGGTATTACCTCATACTCGCGCGAGATACCGTATCTCAGTGAAGCGACCCGCACGACTGAACGTTTCACCCTCACTGACGCGAACACGATTGACTATGAAGTCACGATCGACGATCCGACCCAGTTCACGCGGCCGTGGAAAGTAACGGGCCAGTACACCAAGGCCAACGATCTGCCGGAGTTGCTGGAATACGCGTGCTGGGAAGGCAGCATCACAATGCGCAACATCCTTGGCGATCCGCCAAGCAAATAGGGTACGGTAGAGAATTTAGGAGGGTAATTATGAAGAAGATCAGCGTTATTTTTGCCGGTTTGAGTCTGCTCCTGGTGGCTTTGCCGCTTGCGGCGCACCACGCGTTTGCGCCGGAGTTCGACGTCGACAAGCCCGTTACGGTGACTGGAAAGATCGTGAAGTTCGACCTGGTAAATCCCCATTCATGGCTCTATGTCGATGTGACGGAACCGAATGGAGGTATCACGCACTGGCGTTTCGAACTGGGCGCACCCAACGCGCTGCTTAGACTCGGTTGGAAGAAATCCACGATTCCAGCCGGCATGGAAGTCGTTGTCACCGGCTTTCGCGCTAAAGCAGGCGGTCCTGTTGCAAACGGCCGATCGGTAAGGCTGGCCAGCGGACAGGAACTCCAAAGCGGCGGCTCGAACCCGACCCGGCAATAGTCTTATTTCACCCATCGCACGTTTCTGAAGGTACGAGGCCGATGCCTCGTACCTTCACCTGTCTCTCGGTCGTCTTTTCGAGAAATGAAACGCACTCAAACTATCGTTCTGGTGACCGGGTGTCTGGTCTTCGGATTCGTTGCCGTCATCCACGCACAGTTCGGTTTTTTCCGCGACATGATCCGCCAGAATGATCCGCCGCCGACCGAACTGGTCATCGCGCGATGGAAATTCGGAACCAATGGCCGCATCGGAAATATGGGCTGGAGCCATAACTATCCTGATGCCGAAATGCATCTGAACCAGTTGCTCTCGGAAGCGACAGGCGTGGATGTCAAGCCCGAGTCGTTCCGGATCGTCGAACTCGGGTCCCCGGATGTTTTCAAGTATCCGTTTGCGTATGTGTCGGAACCGGGAGAAATGGAGCTATCCGAAAGGGAACTGGTGAACTTTCGCCAGTTTATCGATCGGGGCGGCTTCGTGGTGGTCGACGATTTCGACGGCGCCTGGCAGATGGATCAGTTTCGCCGCCAGATGGTTCGCGCGTTTCCCGACCGGAGCTTGATCCCGCTCACGCGCGACCACGAAATCTTTCACACGTTCTTCGATATCGAGGATCTGGAAATATGGGGGCCATACGTGCCCGGTTCAAACCCCATCTTCTACGGTTTTCAGAACAAGTATGGTGACCTCGCGATGATCATCTGTTTCAACAATGACTTCGCGAATTTCTGGGATTGGATTGACCAGAGACGATATCCGCTTAAGCCCTCCTCCGAGGCGTTCCGCATGGGCATCAATTTCGTGATGTACGCCACAACTCACTGATGTGATTGCGGCCCTGCGTGTGGCGTTCCGATTCAAAACCCGGCGTTCAGCCGAACCGCAAAACTCCGTCCCGCCTCAAGAGCCGTTCCCGACAGGATTCCTGAAAAATTAATGACGTTGAACCGGTCGGTGAGATTGAAGACGTCTGCCTGAAGACGGACGTTGGCACGATCGGATTCCAGCAGGTTTATACCTATGGAGGCATCCGCGGACAGAGAAGGCTGAACGCGGCCTCGCTCGAAATTCACTTTGCCGACAATCGCCGGACCGTACTGCTGTCTGACGAAATCCAGATCCGCCGGGCCCTCGATTTCGAACGGCAGACCGCTGTTGTACGCGGCCCCAAACGCAAGCCAGACGCGTGGCGTCACCTGCACTCGAACGCGCGAGCGAAGCGTATTGCGCTGATCCTGCGTGATCGGAAATGAGCCGGCGCCCTCGGCGATCTCAGCCGCTTCGTCTCCGAGGAACAGCCCGCCAGCTACGGGAAGGAATCCGGTAGCGGCCATGTTGGAGTAGCTCAGAAAGCCGGAGAAACGTCCCCAGCGCGGTACTTCGAATTTGGCTTCGTATCCATTGACCCGGCCTTGCGCAAACGTGATTGGAAAGCTGACTCCGGTATTCAGCAGCAGGCTGTCGTCGGCGAAATTATTCAAGCGGCGGTGATACCACGTTCCGTCGAGGCGGAATCTGTTGAATACCAGTTTGCTGAATCCCGCTTCGGCGAAGTTGCCTCGGCCGGGCCGCAATGGGAGGAAGGCGCCTTCGCCTCCAAGTTCCTCAACCAGGTCTGTCGTAGCCAGCAGGATATTTTCGATGGCGGGCTGCTGGAAGATCCGGTCATACGACGCTCTCAACACGAGTCCCGCCGTTTGGACGTTATAGGCGGCGGCCAGGCGCGGACTCCAGGCTGTCTCGTCAGACCTGAACTGGTAGCGGTCAAAACGCAGGCCCGAACCGATGGTGAGACTGCCGCGGCGCCAGAGATCCTGCACAAAAACGGATTGCTCCCGGCGGCTCTCTTTCTCGCTGAAACGGAATGTGAGGGGCACATCGCCGTCGAAGATGCGAACGTTATCGATTCTCCGCGTGGCTATGGTGTATCCGAAGTTTTCACGGACCGATGTGAGCAGGCTGTCACCGCCGAACTTCCATTCGTGAGAGCCTCTGTTTACCGAAACACTGCCGCTGACGTAGGCTTCGCGGAAACCCCGGTCCTGCTCCGGGCGGATCGGCGTGGAGGCCGCGTTCGACCAGAGTTTTGCGGAAGTGTTGCGAAACATGGCGCGTCCCTGGAAGAGCATCTGCGAAGAAAACAAATGCGAGTGCGAGGCCTGTACGAGCGTCTCCTCGGCGGATCGATCCTGTCTCTGGCCTGCCGTCTGCTGCAACAACTCATTGGGTACAAGAAAACCGGTGCGCCGCTGATGAAAGTAGAATCGCGAGGAATCCGACACCGGCCAGGTATGATCAAAACGTCCGGAGACTCCGCCTCCCGAGCCTCGGTTCGTGTAGTTTTCAATGACGGGAGGATCGAGATAGCGATCCGTTTTCATGCCCTCTCCGCTCATCGAAAAACTATTTCGTTCGGTCGCATATTGCACGGAAGCGAAAGCAGAGCGCTGGCGGAAACTGCCGCCTTGCATGCTCATTTCTCCGTGTGTTCCTCTGCGCGCATCCCGCTCCGTGTTTACTTCAATCACGCCGCCCAGCTTCCGTCCAAACTCTGCCGGATAGTTGCCGGTGCGAACGGTAACGGTTTCGAACTCATCGACGCCGAGGGCCTGTGCGAACGCGGGTGAACGATTGTCGTAGAGGGGTATTCCGTCGATAACGTACTGTACGTCGTACTCGGATCCTCGCGGATGAAGGGTCCCGTTGGCTTCCAGAAGCCATCCCGGTTGCAGGTTCACGAGGTCGACAACCGAGCGGCCGGGAGCCGAAGTTTTGCGATAGTCCAGGAATTCTCCGCCGAGGTGCTGCGCGGCGCCACTGGTGGTTGTATCGATCAGCGTTTGCTGGTCACGGATCTCGACGCTCGTTTGCAACGGGCCGAGTGACATGGTGACGACGCTGGACGCCGGCACTTCCGAGAGGACTTCGATGAGCAGGGCGTTGGTCGTAAAACCTTCCCGCCTCACTTCCAGGCGGTAGACGCCAAACGGTAACGCACCGAACGTGTGCATTCCCCGAGAGTCGGTTTCAAAGTCTCGATGGATTCCGGCAGCGAGGCCTTCAAGCGTACCGGAAGCGGGCATCCCGGCGCCGGAGGGGTCTTGAACGGCCAGCCTGACCTCGCCCGTCAGTCGCTGGCCGAATGCAAGTCCCGCCGGAAAAATCAGCAGAGCAATGAGACAGCTGCTAATCCACACCGCTGGCCGCAAACGCCTGTTTCGCAGCCGGCGTGCTGAGGTAGCGAATGAACTGGCCGGCCGCGGCGGCCGATTTCGAGCGAGACAAAACAACTCCGTCATACAGCGTGTAGTTCTGCACGTTATCGGGCAGCCGGCCTACCATCTGGACTCCCTTGTCCTCGAATGGTTTGATCTCGGAGAGCAAGCCGAAGCCGACCTCGTTGCCTTTTCCGGCGAGCATGCGTTCCATGGTCTGTACGCCGTTTCCGGGCCGGGCGCTTTTGGCTTTGATCTGTTCGGTAACACCCAACTGCTCGAGCATTCTGTGCACGTATTGGCCTGAGCCGGCCGTGTTGTAAATAACACCTTCGGCACTCAGAACCGCCTGCTTGATGGTGTCGCTGGTGGCGACATTCGGAAGCGCCGCACCACGGCGGATGACGACTCCGATGCCCACGCGGCCGATTGCGGTCTTCGCTCCTGCGGCCCTGCCGTCTTTTACGGCCTGGTCGACCGTAGCGGGGACGCTGATCAGAACGTCGGCCGCCTCTTCCGATGCCAGGATCCGATTGAGTTCAGCGCCGGCGGGGACTTCCACTTTCACGTCGTGACCCGTCTCCTTCTTGAATAGTTCGGCGATGTGCTTGAGTCCTTCGCTGACGGGATTGGCACTGAGGACTCGAATCTCCGCCGCGGAAGCCGTACGAACACCTGCGGAAAGCATGAACAACAGCGCGAAACCTGTTACGAGAAGCGAAAAGGGGCGTTTCATTGGAAGTACCTCCGTGACGGTTTTGGATTGCCCGCTAATATACAGATGATCGGAGAAGAGGTCACCAAAAATGGCGGGCACGCGCCGACAGAGTGGAAACGTTACCAAGTTGATGGATTACGTCCCCCGTCGGATTGCCTAAAATATTGATAATACAAATAATCGGAGATTGGTGACTCGATTGCCATTCAGGAAAGTATGGACATCATCACAATCACATTAGTCATGTATCTTGGAACATCCATGGCGCTTGGCGCCGCCAGCTGTTTCCACAAGCCCATCTGGATCGGGCTGGTTGCGACATCCGTGGTTCTCGGCGCGTACGCGTTTGCGTTGTTTTCGGCGCCGGCCTTCATCTTCGTCTTTTTCTTCGCGGTGCCGTTCTGTACCGGAAGATTTTCCTGCCAGTTCGTCCGGCGCATCATGCAGGCGCCGGCCGGGCTTGAGCCTCGCAAGGAAACCGCCTGTTGATTCGTCGTTTGAATCGATACCTTCGAGTCGCCGCTTCTAAGTGCCTTCTGTTGAGTAGGATTCGTCGCTGCCCACCTTCCTCGGCTGCCGGTATCGCGCGGTAGCAGGGGGCTTTTAAATTGCAATCCGCCGGGGACAGGAATATGCTGCACCTCTGTGTTTTTCCCTGACTCCTTCCTGGACTGGCTTCTCTCGCCGACTTTCACAGGGCGTCGAATACCTCCAAGAAGCAAAGTGTCGATTCAGGTTGGATTGAGATAAGAGGATCTGATGCATATCTCGCGCTGGCCTAAGCCAGCTAACAACTTACAGTACCTCGGTGTCCGTTGCCGCAAGTGCCGCAAGCCGATCCTGTTTGCTATCGATCGGAATGGCGGAGAGGCTCAGCCGACGATGCCGCGGAAGCTGGTGCTGACGTGTTTTCAGGCCGGGTGCGGGCATCAGGATGACTATACTGATGCGAAACTTTCGCGCTTCCGGAAGAATCCCAACGCCGGGCAGGAGAGCAAATGAAGACGAAAACCGAAGCGGTTGTTGACATTAGAGTGTGGTGCGAACAATGTCGCATACGGATCGCGCCGAGCGAGGAGCGAACGGTGAACCGCGGCAAGATATATCACCTTCGCTGTTCTCCCAAATCGGCTGCGCGTGGTTCCAAGTCGAAATCATAGTTCTCTCAACCAACACCACAAAACGAAGTAAAGGTCTTCCGATCGAAGCAACGATCGAGGTGGCGAGTAAGGGCAGTATGAACATTCTTCTCTACAATCCGGATAACGGTGTTACCAAGAACTTCATGCCGCACCTGTGGATGTTTCTGCTGCAGTCGCTCACACCACCGGGGCACAAAGTGTTTCTCATCGACGCCAACGCGCAGCCGCTGACCGAGGCCCAGCTGGGCGAGTTCATCCAGACCAACGCTATCGGGCTGGTCGGCATCGGCGCCATGACGCGAATGGCTGCGAGAGCATATCGGATGGCCGATGCTGCCCGGGCAGCCGGCGCGCTGGTCGTGATGGGTGGGCCCCACGTTACTGAAGTTCCGGATGAGCCATTGGGCCGCAATGGAGGTCCGCGTCATGTGGATGCCGTGGCATTGGGTGAAGCCGATGCGACATGGCCTATGATCGTGACCGATGCCGCCAATGGAAAACTCCGCGAAGTCTATACACCGGTCGATGATGCCGGCAAAGAAGTCAAACCTACGCTTCAGGATTATCCGGACATACCCTGGGACACCATCGACCTCACGCAATTCGATCTGATCGGCAAAATGCCCGCATGGGGGCGATTTGCACTTCGACAGATCGGACTGAAATGGAACAGCCTGTACATGGTTCCGATGGAGTCCGGCAGAGGATGTCCTTATGGATGCGACTTCTGTACGGTGACCGGATTCTTCGGGGACTCGATTCGCTTTCGAAGCAACCAGAATGTCATCAATGAACTTCTTCGGCTGAAAGAACGCGCCCGCCGCGAAAAGGCGCAACTGGGAGTCTTTTTCATCGACGATAATTTCGCGATCAACGTGAAACGTACCAAGTCTCTGCTGCGCGACATGATCGATCGGGGCGCCACCGTGCCATGGGTCGGCCAGATCAGTATCAATCTGCTGCGCGACGAGGAACTTCTCGACCTGATCCAGGCAAGCGGGGGCCGATGGGTTTTTATCGGACTGGAATCCATCGACGCCGACAGTCTGAAGGAAGTCAACAAGGGGTTCAACAAACCGGCCGACTATGCCGCGATTCTGGACAAGCTCGCGGCCCGCGGAATCTACGCCATCACGTCATTCATTTTCGGAATGGATGGAGACACTCCCGGCGTTGCAGCCCGAACCTCCGAAGTGATCGAATCATGGCCGCCGGGCCTTCCGGTCTTCGGCCTTCTTACGCCGTATCCGGCGACACCGCTCTACGATCGGCTGCTCAGTGAAGGACGCCTCACGCGGCCACAGCACTGGCTCGATTTCCGACCGTTCAGAATGGCGTTCCAGCCGAAACATATCACCATTGAACAGGCGGAAAGAGAAGTCCACCAGGCGTGGAGCAGGTCCTACGATGCGGGCGCGGTTGCTGCCGCCCTCGGAAAAATCAAAGGTCGTCCGTTTGGCGAAAGGGCTGTTCTGCTCGCCACTCGAATACTGTTCCGTGGAATCTATTTCCCTCAAATGCGCCGGCGTGAGTGGCTGAGCCTCCTGTATTCATACCGGCACAGCATCTTCATGATCATGCGCGAGGCTATGGCTGAATTCCGCCGCAAGCCCCGGGAAAACTCCGGGGGACTGCCCGGCGCAATTCCCCAGAGCGATGCACGAAGAATCGCAAACGATTAGATCGCGCCCACGGAAGCCAGCCTACCGCAGTAGTTCTTCAATTCTTTTGCGTACCGGATTCGGCTTTGATTCCGCGATGTACAACCGCAGCTGAGGTATGACCGAACCTTCCTCTCCCAGCTGCAAATATATTTTCGCAAGCAACAGGTGAACGTCTGCCGGGTGATTTCGATGTTCGTGCGCCTCGTGAGCCAGCTTCCGCGCGTCCTCGAAGCGCGCCTTCTCAAACTGAGCGACTGCCCTGGCGTAGTGATACTCCGCAACTGAGACAGTCAGGGATCCGGATCCTCCTGCTACCTCGCGCTTGATTGGCTGAAGCTCAACCAGAATCTCCCAATCGATAGGAATGTCCGCGGACACTGTCCGAATCTCATAACCGGGCGCCTGCACGACCACCGCGTACGGTCCGGGCGCGACATTCCGGAATTGAAACGTGCCATCAAACGAGACCTGCTCCTGAATTGTCTGGCCCAGCCGCTGTAATTGAACACGGGCGACACTAACGAATGTCCCCTCGCTCGGAACAGCGATCCGTCCGCTCACTGTCGACTGCGAAGGTATCTGTGCTGCCACTAACAAAAGTGAAATAACCAGGTCCATTGCTGAACGTATCACCTCTTCCTCCTCTCTGTGATTGCGACAATGACGCATGGTAGGGCACTTTGCCGATGCAGAACAGATGCAGTCATATCGAATTGTGACCAGCACAGTGTTATTTCTGATCGGTTGTGCGGGGGCTGTGTGTTAATCTCCGTTTCATGAAGCAGGGTCAAACAGATGTACCGTTGTATTTGAAGATGGCGCAGGGCCTGGAAGAGCAGATTCAGCGTGGGACATTCCGGCTGGGGGACCAGGTTCCATCGGTACGCGAGCTCAGCCGTCAGCACCGCGTCAGTGTTTCAACTGTCCTGCAGGCTTACTTCTGGCTGGAGAATCGTGGCTGGATCGAAGCGCGTCCCAAGTCGGGTTTCTACGTCCGGCTGCCGCTGGAGAAGATGAGTCCGGAACCGGCGTATCGGCAGGTATTGTGCAAACCGGTTGCAGTGGATACCGGGGAACTCATTCTCGAAGTGATGCAGGGTTGCGCGGGTAGTCCGAGGCACGTTTCATTCAGTGCCGCGACACTGAGCGCCGACTGCCTGCCGCTGCATAGGATAAATACGATCATTCGCCAGATTTCCCGCCAAAAGCCGGCCCACAGCGCCGGCTACGATATGCCGCCGGGAAGCCTTGGTCTTCGCCAGCAGATCGCAAAGCGTTCGGTGACGGCAGGGTGTAACTTTCTCCCCCAGGATGTGAGTATCACGTGCGGTGCGATGGAAGGGCTCAATCTTTGCCTCAGGGCGATCGCCAGGCCCGGTGACGTGATTGCACTGGAAACACCGACCTACTTCAATGTGATTCAAGCCATCGAGTCGCTCGGCATGAAAGCGATCGAGATACCGACGCACTCGCGAACCGGAATGGACCTCGACGCTCTTGAGAACGCGATAAAGAAGCATCACGTACGGGGCGTCATTTCCATGACAAACTGTCACAATCCTCTCGGTTATATCCTGCCCGACGATTTGAAAAAGGCGCTTGTCGAGTTGCTGGCTCGATATGAGGTGCCGCTGATCGAAGATGACGTCTATGGAGATCTCGCCTTCGCGCATGACCGGCCCCGTAGCGCAAAGTCCTTTGATCGAAACGGCCTGGTCATCGTGTGTGGTTCGTTCTCGAAAACCATTTCTCCGGGGTTGAGAGTGGGCTGGATCCACACGGATCGATATCGGGCGAAGATCGAGCAATTGAAGTTCATTTCCAGCATTGCGAGTCCATCGTTGTCCCAGCTTGTCGTGGAGTCCTTCCTGAAATCGGGAGGGTATGATCGGCACTTGAGGCGGCTGCGAATGATGCTTCAGCAGCAGGTTCATTCCGTCAGCCAGGCCGTAGCCAAGTATTTTCCAGAAGGAACGCGAATATCGCGTCCTGCCGGGGGCTACGTATTGTGGGTCGAGTTGCCGAAGCGCATTGATGCCGTCGCCGTCTATCGAAAGGCTCTGGCGCATGGAATCAGTATTTCGCCTGGTCCGATTTTTTCCGCGAGCGGCAGGTTCAAGAACTGCATCCGTCTCAATTGCGGACAATCGTGGTCCGGCGAAGTGGATCGCGCGCTGCTGAAGCTGGGCCGGATCTGCGAAAATCCGTCCTGAATCCTGGCAAAATGGCCCGGGAAAAATGCCGGGAGGTGTGCCTTCCGTACCGCACCTGTTATTCACAGTCGATCAGCTTCTCGTCTGAAGCTAAAACGTAATCCTTCCTCCGACCATTCCGAACCGGCTTCCGTCGGCTCTGGTGATCTTGCCGAAGCTTGTGGAGTTGATATCCATAACGGGGTTGCCGAACTGCGGTTTGTTCAACACATTCACGAAGTCTGCGCGGATCTCCAGCGAGATGTCCTGTTTGAGTGAAATCCTCTTGATCACGTTCACGTCGAATCGGAAGACGCCCGGCCCCTCGGCTGTGTAGAGGGCGAGGCTTCCCACTTCGCCCGGCGATGGGTTTACCAGGATGAGGTTGCCAGTCTCATCGGCGATGGCTTTCAACGTACTCCTGCCCGAAAGCCCCTGCAGGCTGGTGAGGTTTTGCGCCGAATCGGTCACTTGTTTCAGACCGGGAAAGAATCGCGCTCCGTTCGCTTCATGCCGGACCTGTCCGACAGGCAATATGCCGACCGCATTCGGCGTTGTACGGCCGAATTGATTGAAGGAATTGATGCCGGATCCAAAACCGATCGGCGAGCCCGAAAACAGATTCACGATCGCTCCGATCTGCCAGCCTCCAACAAGGTGCGCGGCGAGGCCTGAAGCCCGGTTCAGGAATCGCCGATTCGGCCCGAACGGCAATTGCCAGATGCCGCTGTTGCGCAGAACATGAGTCCGGTTAAAAGCGAGCAATCGTTTGTCTAGGCCTCTCCGCCGGCCGTCGCGGTAGTCGCTTTGAAGATCCTGGCCGAATCCGTCTTCCTCCCCCAGCGCTTTGCTGAACGTGTAGTTGCTCTGGAGGGTCCAGCCATTCGCAAACGGCCGCATGGCCTCCAGCTGAAGCGAATGATAAGTGGAGTTCGCAAAGTTGCCCGTCAACACGGCGCCCGCGAATTGGGGATTCGCGACGATGAAATTTTCGGGCAAGCGCGCGCGACGGAGTAAACCGCCCGGAACGCCCGTAAAATTTGCGGTCGAGTTGAGGTAACGGGCGAAACTGCCGGCTTCATTGTTTGCGAGGAAGCTTCGCGTGTTCTGAAATGCCCGCAACGAAGCCGATCCGGTGACCGTGTTCCCATTCACCGGGCCAAGGCCGAGATTCAGGCCGTTGAGCAGGGAGTCGAACAGCGGCGCGTTTCCTCCCGCCTGAGTGATTTTGAAGGCCTCCAGAATTCCGTTGTCGACGATCTTTACTTCGTTCGAATCGGTGGAGCGAAGGAGCCTTGTGCCTTTGCTTCCGACGTAACGAGCGGTGACGAGAAGGGCCGGCGTAACCTGTCTTTCAAGACTCAGGTTCCAGTTCTGCACGTAAGGTGTGCGCAGGTGATCGTCAAACGACCGGACCGTTTGAGTCCGGTCCGTGACCGGAATGGTTTCGAGCGGTTCCGCGACGGGCCGCAGCGGCAGGCGGAGCAGGGAGAGATCCAGAAACTCGTCCGGCGCAAAGACGGCTGTCGTTCTCAAGCCGGGCTGGTCGCCCGCGATGATATCGGTCAACCGGAGCGCACTGCGTTCGTATCCAATACCGTATCCGGCGCGCAGGACCGTCTTGTTCGCGCCCCAGAAAGGCAATGCCCAGCTCAGGCCGACAGCCGGAGCCCAGTTGTTCCAGTCGTCCTGATAGAGCTTTGACCGCGGATTCGGGGAGTTCCGGCCTACCAGGATGATTTCGGTGAGAGCGCTGCCGTTGAGCGCGGCGGACCCGCCTTTCAGCGCGGCGGCCCTGCCGTTAGCTTCGAACGGGACGCCGTAGAATTCATAGCGGACGCCAAGATTCAAGTTGAGATCAGGACGGAGCCTGAAATCGTCCTTGAAGAAGAAAGCAAATTCCCGCTCGCGCCACGTACGCTGCTTCGTCTCACCTGGAATGAAAGTCGGCCTGCTGCCTCCAGTGGCATTGAATGCCTGGATCACGCCATCGAGCGATCCGGATAGATCAGAGAGCAGAGCCTGGGCGGTTCCTTCATTCTGGCCGATGGAAGGGATCACGAAGCTATCGAGACCGGCAATGGGCTCTCCGCCCGCGCCCAGATACGCCCGCGGCATTACATCGAAGGCGTTGAAGCCGTTGGTGCTGACAAAGCGAGCTTCCGCGCCGCCTCGGAAGGCGTGACGGCCCTTCGTCCAGCTCACCGTGTCGCCGATGACGTACATGGGAGAAATGCGTCCCTGCGGATCCTCGCCCGTGCTGATGAAATCGGTGGCGAGCATGGCGATCGGGACATATGACGACATTCCACTTTGAGGGAGCAATTTTCGTCCCTGATCGCTTTCCCACGGCGCAAAGAAGCGGACACGTCCGCGCTGCGCGCCCCCTCGAAACTCATTCATGAATGAGGGAGACACAATCGAAGTCAGTGCCGCGGAGTAGAACATGTTCCGCGTCGTGGCCCAGCCGCCAGGCGCTTCCGGGTAGGGTTGAGGCATGAACCCATTCTGCTGGTCCGAAGTCTCACCGGTGCCGCTCACCGAGAGCCGGTGGTTTTCCGTGAAAATGTGATCGATCTTGACGTTGTACTGGTTCTGATTTCCGGGAACGGGCCGCACCCATGTATAGCCCGCCGTATTGAGGCCATCGCCCGCGCGAAAATCATTCGGCAGTGGCAGAAGGTCGATGGTCCGCTGCATGACGCCCGTTCGGTCCCGCCCCGGACGAAAGGGATCCCGGCCGAAAACGCTGATGGTCTGCAAGTCTCCGGTTGCGCTCGCGGGTTTCACGGGGTTACCTGCAAGATCGACCGCCGGATTCTGCGCATTGGCGTTGGCGTTCTGAGCGCCGGGAAAGAAGCGGAACAGTCCGGCGCGCGCGGTTTCGGTGTAAGTGGTGGCGGTCACCTGATCCCGCAGCCGCGTGCGGTCTCCTTCATAGAGGATGTGGAAGAAGGAGTTGTTTCGCCGGATCGGCCCGCCCATCCTTGCCCCGAATTGATTGCCGATGAAGGGATCGCGGGGAATGCCGCGCCAGTTATTCGACCACGAATTCGCGTTGAGCGCGGCGTTCTGATGGAACTCGAAGACGCTGCCGTGAAATTCGTTGGTTCCGGAGCGGCTTGAAATAAGCACCTGGCCGGAGCCGCGTCCGAGCTCGGCATCCGCGGGCGATGTGATGACGCGCACTTCATCAATGCTGTCGACGCTGTTGAAGATGACGGAGTTGACTCCGCTATTGATTCGCTGATCCATCACGTTGATACCGTCGCGCGTCACGTTCAGCGCTCCGATTCGCGATCCCGCGAAGTTATTGCCGACCAGCCCGCTTTGCGTCAGTACCAGGCCAAGCGCGTTGCGTTCGGGGAGCGGGAGGTCTTGAACGCGGACCCCGCTGATGACGCCACCAACGGACGTTGAAATGCCGGAGATGCTCAGGCTCGGCCCCGCAACGACTTCCACTGCCTGAAACACGCCGGCCACCCGCAATCGAAAATCGATCTTCTTGTTGTCGCCGATTTCCAGCGGCACTTCGGAGGTTTGAGTTTGGAATCCCGCCTTTTCGACGGATATGCGGTACGTGCCGGGCTGCACCGATGGGAACGTGAACAGTCCGGAGCTCGTGGTCGTGGCTGACGCTCGGACGCCGGTCCGGACGTTTTCAATGGTGATCGATGCTTCGGTCACCACGCCTTCCGCGGGATCCAGCACGGTGCCCGACAGCACCGCGTTCGGAATCTGGGCAACAAGCAAAAAAGCGATTATGGCAAGCATGGTGCCGCATTATTGCAGGTCCGGGCGCCGCGCACAAATCCGTCCGTCGCGGCGCCACGAGGGTTGCCGGCTGGCCACCCTCGGCGGGCACGCGCATTAATGGACCTTGACCAGGTTGAAAAACGATCACACCATCTTTGCTCCATGAGCCGCCGAGGGGTCCTGCGCCGGAATCGCACAAAGTCTGCGCCGGGCCGCCCTGGTCCGTTAAGAGAAAACGTAATGGATACCGTTGTGGGAATCGAATCTCTAACTTTGGTTGCGGCGTGGGCGGCTATGTTTCTAAAAGGGGCTTGCAGTCGAGGATTTTTCGAGAATCGCCGCCGGCCGCCGCGGCCATCGTTCCGGAGGCTCCGGTAATCTGGAGGTCGATATGCAGATCGAAGTACGCCGGGTCGATTGGCGCGCTCAGGTCGATCTCGATTCTTGTGGGCGAGGCAACTCTGAACCGGCGGATGTCACTTCCTTTGATTTCTCGCTTCATAATAAGGTTGCCGCAGATGCGGAGCAACTGCGATGCCATAGTGGATGATTTTGCAGACATTACAGTTGTTGCAGATTTTACGGCCCACTGGTACGGCTTCGGGTTACGAAATGTGGCAACTTGCGTAACGGACTTCTCAACGAAGGCGAAAAAAAGGGGGATTCAGGAGAGTGAACCTCCACCCGAATCCCCCTCGGTCTCTTCTTCTCGTTAGTCGCGAGCGATCTTGAAATCACCCTTCACGTTGCCATGCCCCCATGAGCCGGCCAGCGTCCGCTTCCATGAACCGATGTTTTCCAATTTGCCGTCGGCCACGAAAGTAACAGTCCGTCCTTGTTCATCCTTTCCATCCGCTTCGATGTGGACGGTCCATTTCGTGGAATCGAGCGTCATTACTTTGATGGGAATGGAATCCGGGCCGGGATTGATAATTCCGCTCACCGTTTTTCCGTCCCAGTTTATGACCAGCGTTATTTGATTCCGATGGGTCGGCGTCGGACCCCAGTCACCGTACCACGTGCCGGTTAGCGGATAGCCTTCCTGCGCGGCCGCCGAGACGGCCATAAACAGGCAGGTGAGCAGGCAGGCCAACAAAACAGTTCTGGCTCGCAACATACTTTCAGTCCTCCAGCAAATTTACGGAACGATTTTACTGCTGCGGTCTACCGACTTTTCGGCGCCGATCATGAGTTCAGAGGCAAAGTTATTATCCTGGCAAACATACTCAAACAGTTCCTGTCCAGCAACCCAGCGGAGGTTGAAAGCGCTGTTCCACCTCGCCGTGTATGCGCCCGGATCATCGACCGTGACTTCGTACTTCATGGTAAGGGAGTCCATGCGCGTGAAGCGCTCGATGATACGAAGCGCTTCAGTGTGAGGAGAGCCCTGTCTATCGAACCAGAATTTCTCGTTGAAGCCCGTCGTATCGACGACCAGCGTATCTCCCTCCCAATGACCGATGGAGTGTCCGTAGTAACTGGGAGCGAGATCCTTCGGATGAAGCCGGCCATCCATGAAGATGATCCGGTAGGTATGAGGCCCGCCGATATCCATGATGAACATGCGCTTCATTTCCGGCATATCGACGAACTCAACGCCATACGGGGTAAAAAACTGACGCGTGCCTCCGGACGGCTTACAGCGCGTATGGGGCTCGAATTCGTTGAGATCGCGATAGGCGTACAGCGCCCGGGCCCAGGGCTGGAATGGAACGTCGGAGACCCTGGGATTCGTGGGGTTTTGAAGGACGCCGTTGGCGTTCGGACTGTCCGCGCGGGTGAGGCCCGCGGCGGCGGGAAGCCAGACTCCGCTTTGGCCGGGGAGCGGACCCACATTGATCCGCCCATCGGGCAGCCGGGGCGCCGGCTGTGCCGGCGCCCGCGGCGCATTGTTCTGGGCGGAGGAAGGCGTCACCAACTGAGGCAACAGCAATAGAGCGACCCCCGCAAATGCGGCGATCCAACGATGTCGCACGTGAGACCTCCTTACAGGCGTCAACCGTCTACTGGCCGTTGTTCTCGCTGGATGCAGCGCCCAGCTTCGTACCCGTTGCGGCGACCGTCACGTCTCTGGCGTTTACGCGGTTGCTTCCGTTTTTCGCCAGCGAGCCGTTGACAATGACTTCCTGGCCGATCTTCATCGTGTTGCGCTCCCATCCGCGAGTCTGAAGGCCGTGCGGGGGACCCATTTCGAAGCCCCAATTGCTGATCACGCCTTTTTCGTCCTTCACGTTCAGGTAGAACCACACGTGAGGATTCGTCCACTCAATCTTAGTGACGTATCCCCTCATTGTGACCGGCTTGGATGAATCAAACTCCGCTGCAAAAGAGTGGTGAGCGAGTACGGGCGCGGCGGCTAAAAGAACGCCGGAAACCAAGGCTACAAAACCGAATAAGCGGCTTCTCATATCTCTTCCTCCTGTCTCGTTGGGCAATTCACGGTTAGTCTTTATGTGCTTGGTAAACATGTCAATCAAAAAGTGTTATGGACGATTGTCCTGGCAGAAATATGGCGGCAATTCTTCGCCGGGGACCCACTGAAGTGTCCAGCTACTGGACCAATTTCTGGTGTAAGCGCCGGGATCATCGATCGTCACTTCATACCTCAGTGTGTTGAAGTCGGGCCGCGAGATACGCTCGATCAGGTGCAGTTGCTCGGTGTGAGGAAGTCCACCATTCGTGAACCAGAATTTTTCATTGAAGCCCCTGGTGTCGACTACAAGGGTGTCGCCTTCCCACCGCGCCACCGAGCGTCCGTAGTACAGAGGATTGTCCGCATCGCCCCGAAGCTGGCCCTTTTGTTCGCGTCCGTCCGTGTAAATCAGGCGGTAGTTATGATTGCCGCTGCCGATGAAAACAAAAATGCGCTGGCGCGCCTTGTCTTCCACGAACTGAATTCCGTAAGGAAGCTGAAACTGACGCGGGCCTCCGGGCGGCATGCAGAACTGAAACATCGGATCGTCCTTCAGGAAATTGCGCTGCCGCAATTCGTACAGGTCCCTGGCCCAGCGTTGGAACGGTGCCACCTTGTCCACATCACCGATGTTGCGCAATATGCCGTCGGCATCCATCTGGACATTGGCTCCACTCTGCATGAGCACCGTCGAGCTCGGAGCGCCCCAATACCCGGTTTCGCCCGGCAGGGGACCCAGTCTCGGCTTTCCATCGGTGCCTCGCGGCGTCGGACGGGCGGTCAGGTCGGCTCGCGCGGGCATCGGCGCCACGGTAAAAATTCTTCGATTGGTGGCCACGGCTGTAACGTTGTTGCCCCATGCCTGCCTGCTTCCGTCTCTCGCGGTAATTCCCTGGACTGTAATGGCGTCACCGGGCTTCACCGTTTCGCCGTTCCAGCCGCTTCTTCGGAGGTCGATTTCGCTCTCCAACTCGATTGCCCAGTTCGCGACGGCGTTGCCATTCTGCACATCCATGAAGACATGGACGTGCGGATTCGCCCAGTCGACCGATGTAACCGTTCCCCTGAGCGTTGTCGTTTTGGCAGGATCGAACTTTCCCGAGATGGCGTGGTGCGCCCATGCCGGCGTCAATACAAGGAAAGCCGCCACGGCGATGCCTGCCAAACAAGAGACTGGGTGCTTCATCAGAGAATCCCTCCTGGCCGGCAATGATACTGATGTGTTGGTTTCATGTGCAAGAGTTACTGAAACCGTGGTGCTGGATTCTGGAGCCGCGCCCTGAAGTTTGGACACTTTTTTGAAGAGTGCGCAAGAAATCCCCTCCTGGATTAGGAGGGGTGCCGTTCGCGTTTTTCAGCGAACGGCGGGGTGGTGTACATGCCGCGAAGCCACCTTATAGATATTCGCGCAACGCACCGAATTGAATGAACGCTACGCGAGCATCCATAACGTGGCTTCGCGTCATTCCGTACCACCCCGTCTGCGCCAATCAGGAACGGGACCATTCCCCTGGTGGCGCAGCCACCCCTCCTAAGACAGGAGGGGATTTCGGACTCTCAAGTCGCGCACTTCTAAATGGGTGATTTTAAGTGGCCCGCTTTGCGCGATTTTCGGGACGATTTTCGGGCGCGCCCGGCCCGAATACTTCGCTGAAGCCCCGCGCCCACAGGAGGCTACTGCAGGACGGTATCTCGCCGGCGCCAGCGCCAGGCGAGGAGGAAACCCAGGACCGGAAGCGCGACATACAGGGAATCCCACGGGCCGCTGTTCATAGCGCCCGCAGGCGGGCGTGGAGCAGACTGCGACCGTTCGGTGACGCTCATCAGGAAACCCTGGAGTCCGCCAGGCTGATCGGATGGCGCATTGTTGCGGGTGACGGGCTGCGACGGCTGCGCATCCGGAGTGTTTGGCTGCGCCTCATTGCGGTTCACGAAACTCTCCATCGCGCTGGCCGCACGCTCAACGCTGCCGCCCATGGCCGTTTCCATGGCCTGCTGGAATCCGTCGAGGACGGGAACGGGAATTCCAAGTTCCTTTCCCCGCTCCATCACGAACTTCGACAGGCGCGCATTGCCGGTTGTCTGTTCGGCGCCGCTGGCTCCGTGGCGGTTGACGCTTTCCACATACTCTTCGATAAGTTTCTTCTGCGTTTCGGCGTCCGCGTTCCAATAGCCCTTTCGCACGGTTTCTACCATGCGCGCGGAAATATCCTGGTAGGCGTAGGGCGACTCTTTCTCGAAGAAGTCCTTCATACCCAGATTGTGTTTGTCCTCGACGTAGGTATCGAAGGTCTGGTTCCACATCGCATCGTCCACCACTTCGGGCGTGACTGCGTCCCATCCCCACAGGTACTCGACAAACGAGCGCATCTCGCCGGCGCCGGCGTAACCCTCTTTCTTCATGCCATCGATCCAGGTCGGATTCAGATAACGCGACTGGAGCTCCGTACCCATGAATTCCTCGACGGACGTCATTTCCGCCTTTCCCGGCTCGCGTGTGTTGGTGATCAGCATTTCCGGCGTTTTGCCATCGATGCTTCGGACCGCGGCAGCGAGGCCGCCCATGTACATGAAGAAGTCGTCGTTGTCGAGCGTGCCGTACAGCGATGTCGAACTGCTGTGGATAACCTTGTCCGTTCCGCTCAGCGCCAGCTTGAAAACGTCTTCCATCGACTCGCCCCAGAAACCGTTGCCGAAGCCATGACCGAGTTTCCGGATGTAATCGTCGGCCATACCTTTGTCGTTATCCCACGTTCCGCTCGCCGCGGCGATCGTTGAGGTATTCAGATTGAAGATCCCGGGCGGCTCGTCGAAGATGCGAACGCCGGCGCGTTGATCTGCGTCTGCTTCCGAGTAACCTTTCTCCATGAGCACCGCTTTGGTCTTCAGATAGTGGTTGCGCACGTAGTTCTCGGCCTCGTCCATTGCTTTCACTTTTTGAACGGCCTTGTCGATCAACATCGTGACGTTGTTGAACATTCCGACTGCGGCCGAAGCGATGACGATATCGACACGGGGCCGGTTGAGCTGGGAGGCGGGAATGACTTCGACGTCAACCACCTTGTCGCGATCGTTCCATACCGGGCGTGTGCCGAGCAGGTGGAAGATCTGCGACTCGACGATTCCTTCGTGCCGCATGGTCTCGTCGCCCCAGATGACGAACGAAACTTTCTCCGGATAGCGGCCATTCTTTTTCACGTGATCGGCCAGCATCTGATCCGCAAGCTTCACGCCAATTTCCCATGAAGCCTTCTTCGGCACTTTGTCCGGGTCGATGCCGTAAAAATTCTTTCCCGTGGGATATACGTCCGGATTGCGGATCGGTTCGCCGCCATTGCCGCCTGGAATATAGCCGCCGTTTGCCGCATGCAGCAGGCTCGCGAGCTCCCGTGGGCCGGACGCCGTGATCCGCTCTTCCATATCCTCGGCCAGCACTTTGGCGTTGGTTGGAAGCAGGCTGCGGTCAGCGCTCACAATCGCCTGAATGGTGCTGTCGCGAAGTTCCTTCTCGGGCGTTCGCCCAAAAGCGTGGAGACCAAATGGTACGTTCTGGCCTTTCAGCTCGACCAGGTGGTTCTCGATGGCATGCAGGGTCTCTTCATCGAAACTGCCGGGCTTCGTCAAATCCAGCCCGAGGGTTTTCGCAATGCCCAGACCGATGATCCGTTCGCGAATTCTTGCGAGGTATGCCGCCGCCAGTTCGGGATTCTTGCTTTCGTTGGCTTCATGATCGCTGATCAGTTCGCTCAGCTCGGCGAGTTCCGGATGGAGCCCGCCCTTCCTGAATGGCGGGACCATGTGATCGATCAATGTCGCCATGCTTCGGCGCCGCGCAACGAGCCCTTCGCCGACGACATCGACGTTGTATATATAAAGGTTCGGCATGTCGGAGATGAGCGCGTCTGACGCGTCGTCTTCCGCCAGGCCGATGTCCTTGCCGTCCAGCCATTCCAGCGTTCCATGGGTTCCAATGTGAACCAGGGCATCTGCTTTGTAGCCGTTTCTCAACCATGCATAAGTCGCCACGTATTGGTGATGCGGCGCAAGATCCTTGGCGTGGTACATCTTTTCGGGATCTTCACCCTCGCCGCGAGCCGGTTGCGGCAACACCAGGATCTTGCCGTACTGCACGGCAGGAATAATGATGCTCGGACCGCCTGGTCCGTTCAGCGTCATCAGGCGGCTCTTTTCCGGCTCTCCCCAGTCCTTGATGATCTTGTCGCGCAGCCGGGACGGTATTTGATTCAGCCAAACCCGGTAATCGGCGACACTCACGCGAACGGGGTTGCCCCGGCTCACGAGCTCCTGCAGTTCGCCCGCGGCGTATCCCCCAACGTTTCGGGCCTTTTCGCTGATTTCTTTCAAAACCGCAGCGCTGGAAAGATCGGCATTGCCGACGTCATAGCCTTCCTTCTTCATCGACTGCAGGATATTGGCCAGCGAATCCGCGACATTCAGGTAGCTCGCGCCGATACTTGCCTTGCCGGGAGGATAGTTATAGAAAACGAGCGCCACGTGCTTTTCGGAATTCGCTTTCGCGCGCAGGGCCGCGTATTGGAGGCCACGCCGCACAGCCATGGACATGCGCGACGCGATGGGCGTTCGGACGACCATGGCGAGGCCGGTCTCCGCATCCTTCACCTTCTCCTGACTGCCCACAACGATCGGCGCAACGGTCCCGGCAATCTCGGGCACTGCAACCAGGAATGTGCCCTCGAAGATCGACATCCCCTGGTTCGATGCACGCCACTCCTCTTCGGAGCGGCCGTACAGGCTGATCATATTGATGACCGGAATATCGACCTTCGCCAGGGACTTCGAAGTCTCGAAGTCCGAGAAGCTGAAGTTGAAGCCCAGACCGGCGTCCGCACGCCGGCGTCCATCGGAGTCGATCAGCAGTCGTTCGAAAGCGACACCGCCGGGGTAACCGAACACCGGAATCGCTTCCGCGCCCTGCTTCTCGATTTCGGTAATGAGCGCGTCAAGCAGGTCCGTTTCACCGCCATAGTAGGCCGCCTTGTAGAATCCAATCGCGACGCGAGGAGCTCCGGGCTTGCGTTTGCCGTTTGCCTGCCGCCATGTGTCGAACTCTTCCCAGCTGGCAAACACGCGGCCCGCGTTCCCATCGGAATAGTAGTAACCGAACTCGAGGTTGGGTTGAGGATCGGGCAGTGTCAGGCCGGAGACGCCACCTTCCCTGAAGCCGTACTTCATGAGGGCGAGCCGGTTTGCGAAGCCCGAATACGTCCAGTACGCCCGGGGCAGGTCTTCCCAGAGGGCGCCCTGTTCGATGTACTTCTCTTTCGGGACCAGGCCCTGTCCAATGGCCAGGACTTTGCCCCCATGTGAGCGAACGGCCTTGATGAGGTCGATCTTGTGCTTCTCGTTGAAGCGCTCCAGCATTTGCTGGTTCATGATGTCCAGCAGCAGGACGTCGGCCCGCGTTATGTCGGCTGCATTCACATCCTCGAACATGGACTCCGTCAGGAAGCTGATCGAAACCTGCCCCTTCAGGTCGGGCCGTTCCGCAAGCAGCGCTTTGAACGCGCGTACGGTTCCCGGAATGTTCCCGTCGGAATAAACGAATGCAAGGTGTACAGGTTCGGCGCCGAGCATTGAAGGCGTCAGGACGCACAGAAATAGAAACAAAGAGAGAATCCGGGACGCTCGCATTGTTTTAATTCGGGTTTGCATTGTTCTCTCCCACCGGACCGTCAGGCACATAAATGACCTGGCCATTCGCCAGACGGTACGCCGTGCCGAGGCGTTCGCCTTCGCCCGCCATCGTCTTGCCGGTGACCTTGTAGGCCGTGATCGTTGTGCCTTTTTTCACGATGATCTCACGCTCGCCCTGGGCATTCGTCTTGACCATGGTGACCTCGCTGTTCTTATCGACGAGATCTCCCATCCGATAAACCGAGAACAACGTGATCATCAGGCCGACGATGAACACGACCGACACGTCGAAAAGATTCGCAACTCCCGCCAGAGGGTCTTCCTCCGGCGGTTCTTCCGGTCCGGGCAAATGCAGGAACCTACCCATGTCTGTTACGCTCCACGCGCCAGCTCGCTGGCGATTCGTTCCGCGAGGTACCGCTGTTCGCGAACTGTTTGGTTGACCCAGCTCTGCCGCACCACGGCGACGATGTATGCCATTGTCCCGCAGGCGAGCCCGATGATTGTTGTCGTGAAGGCGACTATCATTTGACCGGCCATCGCCTCCAGGTTTCCCGCCGCCAAAGAGGCCAGCGACGTACCCATGGGGATCAGCGTTCCCAGAAGTCCGAGGCTCGGCCCGACTTTGACCAGGGTACGCGAAGGATTGACCGTGCTTCGGACACTCTCTTCACGTTTCATGACGGTGTGCTCGAGGCCGCCGTCTCCGAGGTTGTCTTTCCCCTTCTCAACTTCCAGCAGGAGCCCGCGCAGCTCCGCCGGCAATGCCTTCCTGCGTTCGGCGGTCGAATCCAAAACCGGACCGCCGATCAGCCAGCGGTTCAGGTCGAATCCATGGCGTTCGCGCTGCCGGGAAAGGAACTCGACCAGGCAGCTGCCGGCCATGAATAGCGCGCTGGCCACGCACACCCAGAGGAGGCCCATGACAGGGAAGCGCAGCACCTGTCCGAGCGCGAATAGTCCGTTTTCCAGAATTTCCAGCAATGTCATCGGCGCCTCAGGAGAGAGTATAGTCCGCCGAGCGCCACCGAAGCCGCGCTGAGGACAAACACCCAATTCGCAATTATCTGATTCGAGCTGTTTGCTTCGTCACGATTCAACGCAAGCGCCGACTGCCAACCCGAGGTTACGCCCGGAATAACGGCTACCGCCAGTCCCAACGCGAGTGTCGCGAGCATTGCCTCCTGGCGCAGCGCCTCAGGCGCGAAACCGGTCCGGCCCAGGGAGAAGTACGCCGCGGCGGACGGCACGGCCACGGCCAGTAGAACCCCAATCGGAAACGGCAGTCCCTGAGCCTGAAGAAGCAGGCCAAGCAGGCCCGCGAGCGCGCCGCCGCAGAGCGGTGCGATCCATCGCGCGTTCGGCCTGAACATTTCCATTGCCGCGACCGCGGCTGCGATGGACCCGATCCATCTTGCATCCGGAAGCGCGTCCGGCGGAATGCCTGACGCACCGATCGCGAACGCCAGCGCAAGCGCGGGAAGTACCTCCCGCCTGCCTGCCGCCTTTGTCGTAAAGATCACGGCCCCCAAGCCGCAGAGCATCAGGAGCGCGGTGAAAAGCGGGCTGTTCATATGCGGATTCTCAATCCCACATAGAGCGTCCGGCCCGGCGACAAGTAGAAGTTGTAGTAGCGGCGATTCAGAATGTTTTCGCCCGAAACGAATACTTGCGTCCTCGAATCCACGGTGTATCCAACCATGGCATCCATCGAGAAAAAGGGATCGTAAGCGCCGGGCACGCCCTTCCGGACGTCGAGGTTGGTGTCGGCGCTGAACAATCCGCCTGTGTACCTGCCGGCCAGTGAGCCGGTCCACTTGTCCCGGATATAAAGAAATTGTCCGGAAACCATGTGCTCGGGAACAAAAGTAACGCGCTTGCCGACCGTCGCCGGGCTCGCATCGTTCTTCGTAATTTTCGCGTCCGTATACGTGTAGCTGGAACGGAACTGCAGGCCGGTAATCAGCTCATGCCGAAAAGCAACTTCCACGCCTCGCGTCCTTCCGCCGCCTGCGTTCACGTTGACGCGCACGTTGCCGGACGGGTCTGCCGCGAAGTCGGTCTGCCGATAGATGAGATCGGTGATGTGATTCTCGTAATAGGCCACGTCGAAATCCGTTCGTTCGGCAAGTCTCTTGCGGGCTCCAATTTCCCAGCTCTTCGTGTTCTCGGGCAGCAGGGCGGGATTCGATCGGAAAATCGTAACGCCCCCGCTCACCGAGGTTGCGTACAGGTCAAAGACGTTGGGATTGCGGAAGGCCGTGCCGGCACTCGCGCGCAGATTCAAATCGCCGGGCAGGCCGTAGGCAAGGGCCACCTTTCCGCTGAACTTGTTGTTCGAACGTTCCGGATAGATTGTTTTTGGGTTCAGGGCGACGAAGCTGTTGCTCTGGCCGTCATAGGTCTTCCAGTAGTCGTAGCGTCCGCCAAAAGTGAGGCTGGCCCGCTCATTGATCGTGTATTGATCTTGGATGTAGGCGCTCTGGTTGATGCTTCGGCCGATCGCGAAAAAGGTCTGGTTGAGCTTGCTGTCTTTGACGAACCAGTTTGCCAGCGTGAAACTTGCATTCGCCGCCATGTCATGACGGGTCTCCGCTCCAATAATCAACACGTGCCGCGGAAGCCCGGCCTCGTACTGAACGTTGCCATGATAACCGCGCCTCTCGCCGTTCGTCATGGCGCCGGGTCCCTGAACGGTGTTCGCGCCCGCGGAGGCCGACCGAAACTGGTAGGTCGGAATGTGATAGAGACTGCCATCCATGCGAATGGTTCGTTCGGCTGAAAACCCGTGCCGAAGAGTTGCGCTGTAGAAGTGGGACCGCTGCTCGCCCGGCCCCTGAAGGAAAGTTGTGGGCGTGATCGTGAGCCGCTGTACGGTTCCGGTAGCCGGATTATTGAACAGCAGCGTGCCGTTGTCGACTACGTTACCCGATGTGTCTCTCAAGTCGCTTTGATAGCCGGTGTAGCCGTATCCATACTCCTGCCGGATGTACTGACCCGAGATGAACGTCGAGTTGCTGATCGCGTAGTCGCCCTTCGCGCGGTATGAATGCTTGTTCAGCCAATTCAATCCGCCCTTTCCGATGATGGCCGAAGCCGCGCCCTGGCTCGTCGTTGTTGGGACTGCCCCGTAGACGGGAATGCCGGTGGCCGTGGCCGCAGCAGGCGTGCTC
Organism: Candidatus Sulfopaludibacter sp. SbA3; assembly: GCA_945865815.1. Classification (GTDB taxonomy): domain Bacteria; phylum Acidobacteriota; class Terriglobia; order 20CM-2-55-15; family 20CM-2-55-15; genus CAMBFR01. The sequence goes on along the minus strand of CAMBFR010000006.1, from coordinate 806 downwards.
GTCGTTGTGCGGCTGTTATAACCCTCGGTCCGAAATCGCTGATATCCCAGTGAGAGACCGAGCCGCTGGAAAAGCCTGTCGCTGTACCGTGCGGAGTAGTTTCCGGAGTTATAGCGGCCGTATTGTCCGCTGAACTCGAATTCGCGTCTCTCCGCCGGCCGTGTGATTATGTTGATGACGCCGCCCAGTGCATTTCCGCCATAGAGAGATGATGAAGGTCCCCGGGCAACCTCAACGCTTTGCACTTCGCTGACCGGCAGCGAGGTCCAGTTGACGCTGTTGGAATAGGAATCGTTGATCGGATGACCGTCCAGAAGAACCAGCGTGCGGCTGCTGCCATTGAATCCCCGCAGCGAGACATGGGAATCGGTCGCCGACGGTCCCTGTGTCCGATGCGCGTACAAGCCTTCCATGAGTCCGATATGCTGGTCGAGCGTCTGCAGCGGCCGTGATGCGATCTCCTTTTCGGTCAGTATATTTGTGGATACCGGCGACTTGTCCAACTCGATTTCGGATCTCGTGGCCGTAACGACAACGGTCGTCCTTGGATGAAATGGATCGCCTGCCTGCTCCTGCGTCTGGCCGTACAATTCTCCGCCGGCATTAAGGGCTACAAGGAAAACAGTTAGCGGCAGCAAATCTCTGAAGCGCATTCAATCCTCCATCGCTATTTAGTTCTTAGAAATATAGAGCACGACAAGGGGTCCATGGAGGATTCTGACGAAAAATTCAGGAACTCTTAAGAATTGGAGGCTGCGATCGTGATTCGTACGTTCTCTGAAGAAGTGTATCTGTGGGCGCGGGGC
>CAMBFR010000005.1 GCA_945865815.1 Candidatus Sulfopaludibacter sp. SbA3 | reverse complement strand
GGCTTCTCCGCTGGAGTTCAACGCGCGAATCAGCTCCGGCTTTACCCGCCGCCGCATGCATCCGATCCTGAACAGCGTGCGCTCGCACCTGGCCGTGGATTACGCGGCAGCCTCCGGCGCGCCCGTTGTGGCGGTTGCCAACGGCACCGTCACGTCAGCCGGCTGGAACGGGGGCTATGGACGTCTGGTTCAGATCCGGCACGCAAGCGGACTGACGACGGGCTATGCGCATCTGTCACGAATCGCGGCTGGAGTTCGGCCGGGCGCGGCGATCAAGCAGGGGGAACGCGTCGGAGCCGTTGGCGCCACGGGCCTTGCAACCGGTCCGCATTTGCACTACATGATGACCCGCAATGGTGCGCCCATCAATCCGCTGTCGATGAAATCCGAGCCGCCTGTCCCGCTTTCCGCAAAATTGAAACCGGAGTTCTTCAGCTACATCGCTGGCCGTCGGCAAATGCTTAATAACCTGACGACGCTTACGGCCCACGCAAACGTTGACCATTAAATCTTCACGACTGTCTTACCTGGATTGGATGCGCGGCCTCGCCGCGGCAATCATGGTGCAGGGGCACGTCTTCGAATCGTGGGTCCGGCCTGAGGATCGATCGGGCGAGTGGTTCTGGCTCAGCCAGTTTCTGGGCGGGCTCCCGGCGCCTGTTTTTCTCTTCCTGGTCGGGGTTTCTCTCGCGATGGTCCTTGACCGCATGCGGGCAAAGGGCGCCACACGGCTTGAGCTGGCGGCGAGGGTTGCGCGGCGCGGCGCATGGATTCTGGCGCTGGCGTACGTCTTCCGAATCGAGCAGTGGCTGGTGTGGTATCCGTCGTCGAGGTGGAGCGACATTTTTCGCGTCGATACGCTGAACTGCATTGCCGTCTGTTCGCTCGCAATCGGCTTCTTCTCGGTGCTCTTCACCACACGCCGGGCAAATCTGTTCGCGATGGCTGCCGCTGCGATCGCCGTGGTCGGGCTGACGCCGTTCCTGTATCCGCTGCGCGGCGGCGTCCATCCATTCCTGCTTTCCTATATCAATGGCGGCGGCGACGTGTCTTACTTCAGTCTTGTTCCCTGGGTGAGCTTTGCCCTGGCGGGCATCGCATTCGGATATGCGTTGATCGAGGCAAGGGCACGCCGCCTGGAACGACGGTTCTTTGGGTGGGTTGCCGGTGTGGGCATCGCTTCGTATACCGCCGGCACCCTGATGTCCTACTTTCCGGTCTTCGAGTACGGTTTCTTCGACTACTCCGTAACCAGCCCGCACTTCTTCCTCTTTAGATTCGGACTCGTCCTGCTGATCCTGTACGGCGGGTATATGTGGTCACAGCGTGGCGGGGGCGAAAACTGGAGTCCGTTGCAGGCGCTTGGCCGCGCATCGCTCGTGGTCTACTGGATTCATATTGAGCTCGTTTATGGCAGGGTGTTTCCCCATTACTCGCGTGCGCTGGACATTGCCAGCGCCGCACGGCATCTGCTGTGGATCGGGCCCGCGATGTTGCTGATGGCTGCTGCCTGGAACAGGCCGTCGTGGAGACGTCAGCGTACTCCGGAAGAGAGCGCATCCACGATGCTGCCGAGTATGGCCGGATCCGATTCCGGAAAGTGAACCACCGCGTTGCCGCTGCGGACCCACCACGGATCATCCCCGACAAGCTCTAGAAATTCGTCCAGATGCACTTCGGAAGGGAATAGAAGGACTTCGATCCGCAAGCCTTTGCAGGAAATCACTCCGCAGGAGCAGCGGAAGTTCCGGCCGCTGAACCGTGGCTGCTGGGCCGCGAGAACCTTGCCGTAGTTCTCCATGTAGGTTTCCTCGACCGGAGTGAGGCCTGCATCGGTCAACCGGTCGAGCACATCGTCCCAGGTCATGCCAATAATTGTGCTTCTAGAGCCGCGGGTTCGGTCACGGGCTGCTGGCAGGCGTAGTTTTCACAGACGTATGCCGTTGGCTTGCCGCCCAGCATCGGCCGGTCTTTCAGCAGTGGAATATTGCCGCCGGTTCCTGCGGCAATGACGGTCCGCGGCAAATAATGCTGCCGATAAACCTGCGCGAGTGCGCCAGGTTCACCAACAATTGCCAGTTCTTTGGCGGGGCCGAGATAGAAGTCCATCGCTCCCAGCAGCCGGCCGAAGCCGGATGCATACTGCTGAAGATATTCGGATGTGAGCTCGAAAATCTGTTCGGCCTTTTCGTGATAGTCCTTCCTGTCGAGCAATGTGCCCATCCGCAGAAGGACATCCGCCGCCACGGAGTTTCCCGCCGGCGTTGCATTGTCGAAGTAGTCCTTCGTGCGTGAGATCAGCTGTTCATGATTTCCCGCGGTGAAGTAAAAGCCTCCGTTTTCCGCGTCCCAGAATTCCTCGATCATCCGCGCAACTATTTCGGATGCGCGATCCAGCCATTTGCTGTCAAACGTCAGCGAGTAGAGAGACAGGAGCCCGTCGGCCACATTGGCGTAGTCATCCAGATAGGCGTTAAACCGTGCCCGGCCATCCTTGAAACTGTGGAGCAGTCGCTTGCCGTCCCACATCGTTTTCAGCAGGAAATCGGCGTTGGATTCGGCAATTGCGCGATAGTCGTCGCGGTCGAGATATGCGGCGGCGTCGGCAAAGGCGCGGAGCATCAGGCCATTCCAGTCCGTCAGGATCTTCTCGTCGCGGCCGGGGTGGATGCGCTTTTCGCGCACGGCGTAGAGCTTCCTTTTTGCCGTTTCCAGCTTCGTTTCCAGATCCTCGATGGAAACGCCTTCGAGCTTGCTGAACAGCTCAGGCGGGCGGGGAACATTCAGGATGTTGCTGTGCTCAAAATTACCGTGAGGCGTGACATCGAGGTATTTCGCCAGAAGATCGCCATCCGGCCCCACGGCGCTCTTGAATTCGTCGAGGTCCCAAACGTAGAACTTGCCTTCGACTCCTTCGCTGTCGGCGTCCTGCGTGGAATAGAAGCCGCCGGACGGATCGCGCATCTCGCGAACGACGAAATCGAGGATTTCGGCCGTGATTTTGCTGTAAAGCGGGTTTCGGGTGACGCGATAGCCGTCCAGGTATGCCCGGGCGAGCAGGGCGTTGTCGTACAGCATTTTTTCGAAATGCGGGACGAGCCAGCGATCATCGACTGAGTAGCGATGGAAGCCTCCGCCAACCTGGTCGTACATGCCGCCATGCGCCATCTTGTCCAGCGTGAACGTGGCCATGTGCAGGGCCTGCTCGCCATGGTTGTTATGGTTGCGATGATGATAACGGAGCAGGAAGTCGATACTCATGCCGGGAGGGAATTTCGGCGCACTTCCGAAACCGCCTTCACGCGAATCGAATCGTGAACTGAGCCCGAGATAGGCGTTGTCGAGCAGTGGCGTGTCGAACGTTGCCTGGCCGCCCTTTCGCTCCGCCAGCTTATTCAGTTGATCGATGAGGTGTTGTGCGTTGCCGGTCACATCCTGGCGCCGCGTTTGATAGGCGCCGGCGATTGTATGCAGTACGCGCATGAATCCGGGCCGGTTGTAACGATCCTCGGGAGGGAAGTAGGTCCCGCCGAAGAACGGCCGGCCGTTCGGCAGCAGAAATACGGTAAGAGGCCACCCGCCGCTTCCCGTCATCATCTGTACGGCGTTCATGTAGATCTGGTCGAGATCCGGACGCTCCTCGCGATCGACCTTGATGTTGACGAAATTCTCATTCATCACGCCCGCGATCGAATCGTTTTCGAACGACTCGTGCTCCATCACGTGACACCAATGACACGCCGAGTAGCCGATGCTCAGCAGGATCGGCTTGTCTTCGTTGCGGGCGCGATCCAGCGCCTCGGGTCCCCATGCGTACCAGTCGACGGGGTTATTCGCATGTTGGAGCAGATATGGACTTGTTTCCTGGCTTAAGCGGTTTGGCATTGCTTCAAGGCCTGTTCGAGAGCGGCGGTTGTGATCGACCAGTGTGATGCTGTCCAGACAGATCGGCCGTGTTCGACCAGGATGGCCTGAGGCGACTGGTGACGCACACCGAGCCGGGAGGCGGCATTGTTGGAGACCGCCCGATCCTCAATCACCATGATCACTCCGCACGGAGTGTTTTTCGCGGTGTCGGTGAAGCGCTGAAACTCCTCGTAGGCCGCCTCGCTGATAGAACACTGCGTGCTATGCTTGAAAATGAGGACGGGATCCGTTTCCGACCTTTCGAGCAACTGCTCAAGATCTTCGTTCTGACGTAGTTCAATCACCATTATGGTCAGGTTAGCACACACCCGGAGAGACTGAATTGCCGAGCAGGGAAATCACCGACGACCTCGATCTCCTTCTTCGTGTGATGCCTCCGCACCTTCGCGACGCCCTTCATCGTCAGGCCGACCTCCGGCACCTGATAGAGATAGTCATGGATCTGGGACGCAAGCCCGAAGCCCGCTTTCCGACGTTCGCGGTCGACCTGAGCGATCAGGCCATCGTGCGCGAAGACATCGACTATGTCATTCATCGGGTGGGAACGTTCACGCAGGACAATCGGGCCGGCATTGAGCGGACGCTGCACCGCATCTCCGCTATTCGCAACCGGCGCGACACCGTTGTCGGTCTTACCTGCCGCGTGGGCCGGGCCGTCTACGGCACGGTCGATATTCTTCGTGATGTCGTTGAATCGGGGAAGAGCCTGCTCCTGCTCGGGCGCCCCGGAGTCGGGAAGACGACGCTTCTTCGAGAGAGCGCCCGCGTTCTTTCGAAGGAACTGAACAAGCGCGTCATCATCGTCGATACTTCCAACGAGATTGCCGGCGACGGCGATATCCCTCATCCCGGAATCGGAAACAGCAGGCGTATGCAGGTGCCGCGGCCGGAACTTCAGCATGCAGTGATGATCGAGGCCGTCGAGAACCACATGCCCGAAGTCATTGTTATTGACGAAATAGGCACCGAGGCCGAGGCTCTCGCTTCCCGTACGATCGCCGAGCGCGGCGTTCAGTTGATTGCCACCGCGCACGGCAACTCGATCGATAACCTTCTGATGAATCCGACTCTTTCAGATCTGCTCGGCGGCATTCATGCCGTCACCCTCGGGGATGAAGAAGCCCGGCGCCGCGGAACTCAGAAGACCGTGCTCGAGCGCAAAGCGCCGCCGACATTCGATACGCTTGTCGAAATCCGCAATCGCGACGAGTTTTCCGTCTTTCACGAAACGGCCTCCGTTGTGGATGCGTTTCTGCGTGGACGCAAGATCCGTCCCGAGGTCCGGGTGCGGCGCCCGGAAGGTTTTGAGGTGTTGGAGGAAGCGGTGACCGAGCCCGAGCCGAAGAAGCGAAAAGCCAGCGAAGCCAGGGAACCCAGGGAGGAGGAGAGGACCGAGGAGCCGGGCGCCCGCAAGACCGTCCGGATATATCCCTATGGCGTCAGCAAGGACCGGCTTACTCGAGCGATTCATGACCTGCACGTTCCCGCGGCAATTGCAAAGACCCCGAAAGATGCCGACGTCGTTCTCACCTTGAAGGCGCATGAGAAACGCCAGCCGCGCACTCTGAAAGATCTTGAAGACCAGGGCCTCGAGATTTCGATAATCCGGAGCAATACCGTCAGCCAGATGAAGACGTACCTCATGAACACGTTTGGTCTTGAAGACCGGAAGAGCGAGGAAGACGGCGCGATCAGCGAGACTCAGGAGGCGGTAGACCGCGTCCTGTCTTTTGGCAAACCGATAGAACTCTCACCGCAGTCCTCGCATATCCGCCGGATACAGCATCTGTACATCGAACAGGCCGGCCTCGGCTCGGAGAGCCGCGGGGAAGTGCCCTGGCGAAGAGTGATCGTGTTGCCTACGCGGGGTTAGAGAAAGCCAGAAAGAGAACAAGAGCGGCGATCTCTTCAGCGCCTTTCTAAATTCTCTTTGTACGTCAGGTCGACCGCCCAGAGGCTGGTCTCGCGAATTTCGACTGGGGCGACGATCCAGCGCCCGTCAGGCAGAATGTCGAACCGCGGCCAGATCGGCTGCATCTGGCTATCGAGATAAGTCGCGGGCATACCGTTGGACCAAAGCGCCGGTATCGGCTCGGCCGCCGAGTCACTCAGCCGGCGAACGTTCCTGCCGTCGGCATTCATGCTCCAGAGTGCCCGGGCGTTCCAGAAGAGAATCGAGCGCCCGTCTGGTGAGTATCGCGGCGCGTAGCCGCCGTCGTTGATGCGGAGGCGCTTGCCTCCTGTGGATCCAATTGTCCAGATCGAGAGCGCGCCGCCGCGAGCGGATGAGAAGACGAGGCTGCGGCCATCGGGAGCCCAGTCGGGCGTGATATCGATTTCGTTCGCGTCCGTCATCGGTTCGGATTCGTTGTTGCGGATATCGATCTTCCAGAGGTCGTCGTTTCCCGCGAGATCGGTATGCGTGTAAACCAGCTCAAAACCTCTCGGAGAGAATCGCGCCTCCCGCCCAAGCGCACGGAATTTGGCGTCCTGCCCGGAGATGGTGGCAGTCCAGATCTCGAACTTGTTGTCCCGTTCGACGGTATAGGCCACAAGCTTGCCATCGGGTGAAACGGCGGGTTCGAATTCAACGTTCGCTGTCCCTACAACCGGCGTTCCGTCGGACAGCACGAGATTTGAATCGAGAAAGTGCCGGGGAACGATGATGCGGTCTTTCCACACGCCAATTCCGATGCGGCCCAGTGGCATGCCGAAAAGCGGCTGGGTCAGAGGCAGGATTATCGACTCTACGAGATCGACACGCCACAGCGAATAAGCGCCGGCCCGATTCGTAAGGTAGACAAGGTCCTTTCCCTCCATGATCCATTCCAGGCTGAGCGGGTTTTCCGCCGATCGATCCGCCACCAGGGGACCGGCCTGGCCATTCACCACGTTGACAGTCCAGATTTCTCCTCGCCGGGCGAGCTGGTGCTTGATAAAGGCCACCTGCACGGAATCGGGCGAGAACCGGGGAGAGTGCATCGTGATGTCCGGGTTGGCGTCCGCTTCCACGATTTGCCTGTCATTTTGCCCGTTCAGATCGGCCAGCCACAGCGCGCGGTTGCGCACGAAAGCCGTTCTTCCGCCTGAGGACCACGATAAGGACGTTGCGTCGGTCCTCAGAAGGCTTGTGGAATCGGTGCCGGGCCGAAAAATGAATGTATCGGCGCCTCGGGTAAAAGCAATGGCCTGACCATCGGGAGTCCAGGATGGAAACGCTTCGGCTTCCGGGGTGTCCGTGACCTTGCGCTTTGAGCCATCCGAGGATCCCAATAGCCAGAGATCGCCCGAGGCGATGACGGCGTACCGGCTCCCATCAGGCGCGACCGAAACCTCCGTTTCGATTCCATCCAGGCCGTCCAACCGGCTCAGGCGGGGAACGTCCAAGGTGAGGCGGATGGGGCCGCCAAAGTTAAGAACGTACACGGCTGCCATGAGAATGATGGCAGCAACGATGACTGGGATGATCGGCAAACGCATAGGAATCATTACTATACAGGTTCCCGGGATCTCACGAAGCCAATTTGGCGGGAACCGCAGAATAGGGGTCACAGCAACGCACCATTTTGTAATTAGGGGCGTCTAAATTCAGGCAATTGGGGTATAATGCGCTTGGGTTTCGAACCGTTCTCAGCGCAGACTGACCAGCCGTTTATTAATTCCATATGTCTGTGTAAGCCGCTTGCGAAGTTTGTATCTCGCTTCGTCATACATATTTGTGCGGTCGCGTGGGCAGGGTGGCGTTTGGGTCGCAGGAACCCCTAACTGGAATAGGAGGTTGAATATGCCGGTAGTTACGAAAGCCGCGAAGGGTGACAAAATTCTCAGTCATCCCACCATGTGTCTTCATTGCCATCTTATCGTCGAAATGTTTCATGAGCGCGGCGCAGATCCTGTGAAAGGAGCGTGGGAATGTCCGCGGTGCGCCCACAAGTATCTCTTCTCTCATTGGAAAATCAAGAAGCAGGTGCGGGGCAAGCCTGAAGCCGCGTAATAGAATCTCGGATTTTGGATTTCGGATTTTAAGTACACTTGCCTGAGTGTGGATTTCCGAAATCCAAAATCCGGATTTCCCACATGCTCCCATCGAAGAAAAGACTCTCGGTAACAATCGGAATACTTGTTGGGATGTTTCTTGCCGCGCTGGAAGCGACGGTAGTAGGTACGGCAATGCCTACGGTTGTTGCATCGCTTGGCGGGCTCGATATTTATAGCTGGGTTTTTTCCGCCTACCTTTTAACGTCAACCGTCACGGTTCCGGTTTGGGGCAAGCTTTCGGACCTGTATGGGCGGCGGCCTTTCTACATTCTTTCGATCGTTCTGTTCGTCGTGGGCTCAACGCTTGCCGGTTTCGCTCAATCGATGGGCCAGTTGATCGTCTTCCGGGCGATTCAAGGCGCTGGCGCCGGCGGCACGTTTGCCGTCGGAATGACCATCATGGCGGAACTCTACACGCCGGTGGAACGCGCGAAGATCCAGGGATATTTCGGAATCGTCTGGGCCGTGGCAAGCATCCTTGGGCCACTGGTCGGCGGTTTCGTTACCGACCAATTGAACTGGCGCTGGGTGTTTTTTCTCAATATCCCCTTTGGAATGCTCGCGATTTTTATCATTGCAAGCCAGCTTGTGGAGGACCGGTCGCACTTGAAGCCGCGCAAGCTCGACCTTTTCGGCATCTCCCAATTCACGGCCGCAATGACGCTTTTGATGCTGCTGCTGATCCGGAGCGAGACTTCATTCGATTTCTATTCGCCGGTGACGCTCATGCTGCTCGGCGGCACGATCGTCTTTCTGCTCTTTTTCGTGCGAAGCGAGCGTCGAGCCGAAGAACCCGTCATGCCGGCGGCCCTGTTTCGGAACCGGCTGTTCGGAGGCGCCGCTCTCAACGGTTTCCTCGGATCGGCCGCAATTTTCGGCCTCATCTCCTTTATCCCGCTTTTCGTGCAGGGCGTGCAGGGAACCACCGCCACTGAGGCGGGCGGCGTGCTGACGCCAATACTGCTCGGGTGGGTTGTCCTCTCAACGCTCGGGGGGAGACTTTTGCTGCGGTTTACATTCCGGCATGTAATGCTGGCCGGAATGCTCACGATGCTCGCGGGCTTTCTTCTGCTCGACATGATGACGGCGGAGACCGCCCGCATCGTCATACTTCGGAACTGTTTTATCGTTGGCGCCGGCATGGGACTCACAATGATTACGTCCATGATCGCTGTTCAGCACGGCGTTGAACGTTCGCAACTTGGAATTGCGACTTCCACGTCACAGTTTTTCCGCAGTATTGGAAGCGCGATCGGTGTTGCCGTAATGGGAACCGTGATGACTCAGCGTATGAACCAGCAAATCGCGCTCGCGCCCGCCGTCGATGGACTCCGGCAACTCGCCGAGAAGCCTGACGCGCTGCTGCAACCGGCTGCCCGCGCGGGACTGGCTCCAGGCCTGCTCCAGACATTTCAGCATATGCTTGCGAATTCGCTGCACTCCGTATTCGTCGTTGGTACGGTCATTTGTGCGGCCGCAGTCATCGCTTCACTGCTGATGCCGCCCGTGCGGCTGGTCAATCCCGCATCGCAGCCCCCAAGCTCTTGAAGCTTGACCGCTCTTTCTACGATCGTCCTGCGCTTGAAGTTGCCCCCGATCTCCTCGGCAAGGTCCTGGTGCGCCGCCTGGGCCGCAAAAAACTTTCAGGAATAATCGTCGAGACCGAAGCGTATGTCGGGCCGCACGACCTGGCCTGCCACGCCTCGAAGGGCCGGACACCTCGCACGGACGTGATGTTTGGGCCGCCCGGGCGCGCGTACGTCTACATGATCTATGGCTTTCACTTTTGCTTCAACGTCGTGACCGAGGGGGAAGGCTATCCCGCTGCGGTCCTCATACGCGCGCTTGAGCCGCTGGGCAATGTTGAAGTCATGCGCGGGTTACGAAACAGTCCGCCGCGTGACATCGATATTGCGAGCGGTCCGGGCAAGCTGTGCAAGGCCCTGTCCATCGACAAGACGTTGAACCGTGAAGACCTCGCGGGCAAGGTGCTTTGGATCGAGGACAACGGATTGGATCCTGGCCCGCTTCTCACCAGTCCCCGGGTCGGCGTCGATTATGCCGGGGAATACAAAGACAAGCCCTGGCGCTTTTATGCCGGAGGGAATCCCCACGTCTCCCGCGTACGATTCAAAGTCGAAAACTGACGTATAATCGCCGCCAATTACATGGCACTCAGCGCGGGAACAAAGTTGGGTTCGTATGAAATCGTGGAGCCGTTGGGCGCCGGCGGCATGGGAGAGGTTTACCGGGCGCGGGATTCAAAGCTGAAGCGCGAAGTTGCGATCAAGGTGCTGCCCGAGGAGTTTTACCGCGATGCGGAACGCCTCGCACGATTTCAGCGCGAGGCCGAGATTCTGGCGTCGCTGAATCATCCGCACATCTCGGCGATTTACGATCTGCTGAATTTTGGAGAGTTGCGGGTTCTTGTTCTCGAACTCGTCGAAGGCGAGACTCTCGCTGAGCGATTGAAACAGGGTCCGGTACCCCTCGACGAAACTCTCATCATTTTAAAGCAAGTCTGCGAAGCGCTCGAAGCCGCGCACGAGAAAGGCTTCGTCCACCGCGATCTCAAGCCCGCCAACATCAAAATCACCCCTGAAGGAAGAGTAAAACTGCTCGATTTCGGACTCGCCCGGATGTTCGAGGTGACGACTCCGGTCTCCGATTGGGCCGGTGCGCCAACGCTCGTGAGCGGCGTGATGCCCGGTGCGCTCCTGGGTACGGCCGAGTATATGTCGCCGGAGCAGGCGAAGGGAAAGACCGCGGACGCGCGGTCCGACATCTGGGCGTTCGGAGTTGTGCTGTACGAGGTGCTGACCGGCAAGTCCCCGTTCGCCGCTGAGACCTTTGCGGAGACGCTGGGAGGGATCACGAAAGTCGATCCGGACTGGACCGCGCTGCCGGCGTCGACTCCGCTATCTGTCCGCTCAATACTTCGGCGCTGTTTGCAGCGAGACCGCAATCGCCGGACGCATTGCGCCGCGGACCTGCGCATCGAAATTGAAGAAGCGCAGAGCGCGCCACAGGCGGAGAGTTCCATTCCCAGAAGCGTTCCAAGGCGCCGTGAGCGGATTGCATGGGCCACCGCCCTGGCACTGGTCACGGCAGTCGCGGTGGTTCTGGCCCTGTTGACTTTCCGCGAACCGCCTCCAGCACCCGAAGCGCGCCTTGAAATCGGCGTACCTCCCGGTACGAATTCGCAGTCGATCGCCATTTCGCCCGACGGGCAGAAGATTGTCTTCGTGGCGGCATCGGAAGGCATAGACCGGTTGTGGCTGCGGTCGCTCGATGACGTTTCGGCCCTGCCGCTGGCAGGAACGGAGTTTGCCGCCAGTCCATTCTGGTCGCCGGACAACAGATCGATTGGGTTCTTTGCGGATTTCAAACTCAAGCGTATGGACATCGACGGCGGGTCGATGCAGATCCTGGCCAGCGCTCCCAATGGCGGCGGCGGAACCTGGAACCGTGAGGGCACCATCCTGTTTACTCCGGACGTGGGGTCGCGAAGCTCGATCTTTGCGATCTCCGCCACAGGCGGTGAACCGGAATCCGTTACCAGACTGGATGGCTTCCTGCAGGCGGGCCATAGTTTCCCGGAATTTCTTCCCGACGGTCAGCACTTTCTCTATTACGTCAGAGGCTCGCCTGAAGTCCGTGGGGTCTATGCCGGCCAGCTTGGAGGGTCGGAGACCCGCCGCCTTCTGGACGCGGAGGCTCGCGCTGTGTATGCGTCGTCCGGCCAGTTGCTTTTCATGCGCCAGGGGACGTTATTTGCACAGGATTTCGATGCGGTCCGTCTGGAATTGAGAGGGAATCCATTTCCGGTGGCCGAACAGGTGAGGGTGGCCGGTGGAACAGGCGCCGCCGCATTCTCCGCATCCGGCGCCGGGCCGCTGATCTATCGAACCGGAACCGCCACTCTCCGTCAATTCATATGGTTCGACCGGTCCGGAAGCGAGATCGGTACGGTGGGGAGCCCCCTGTTCGCGCTGAATCCATCGCTTTCACCGGATGGCCTGCGTGTGGCGCTGGATCAGAATGCGGACATCTGGTTCCTCGAAATCGTGCGAGGCGTTCTCGGGCGCTTCACGTCCGGCATGACGAGCGAAAATCAACCGGTCTGGTCGCCGGACGGTAAGCTCGTTGTTTTTTCTTCACCCCGGATGGGCGCCTTCGATCTTTACGAGAAGCCCGTCAGCGGCGCCGGAACTGAGGACCTGCTGCTGGCGACGGAACAGAACAAGGTGGCGACGGACTGGTCGCGCGACGGGAATTTTGTGCTCTTTCGGAGCACGGATCCGGAGACCAATCACGACATTTGGGCTCTGCCGACAGGCGGTGACCAAAAACCGTTTATGGTAGTTCAGACGAATTTCCAGGAACGCGACGCGCAATTCTCTCCCGATGGGAAGTGGATCGCCTATCAGTCCGATGAATCCGGACGCTTTGAAATTTATCTGCAGCCCTTTCCGGGGCCGGGCGTCAAGTCGACAATTTCCACGAACGGCGGAGCGCAGGTACGCTGGCGGAGCGATGGCAAGGAATTATTCTATATCGCGCTGGACGGCCGGCTCATGGCTGTTCCGATGAACCTCGCTTCCGGCTCTTCAAGCGGTCAGACATTCGAGGCCGGCGCGCCCGTCCCGCTATTCGCCACGCGGATTGGCGGCGCGGTGCAAGGGACCGCCAGGCAGCAGTATGTCGTGTCGCCGAATGGCCAGCGCTTCCTGATGAACACCGTGACGGATGAGGACGCGTCACCGATCACTGTTGTCCTCAACTGGAAACCCAGGTAGTGGCCTGTCCAAGTCTGTCCCCGAATTAGACCACTACGTCGTAAGATGAAGCCATGGTTGTGAAGAGGCCTGGTGGGCAGAAGCTTGCGGTCGTCATGGTGGGTCTGCCGGCCCGCGGGAAAACCTTCGTCGCTCGAAAACTCCAGCGTTACCTTTCATGGCTCGGTTACAGCACGTTGTGGGCGAACGTTGGCGACTACCGTCGCGCGCGCGCCGGGGCCAAACAGCCTGCCGGGTATTTTGCGCCGGACAATGCCGAGACCCGCGAGGAGCGGGAGGGTTTTGCGATGGCTGCGCTGAACGACCTCCTGGACTGGTTCAAGAAGGACGGCGAGGTCGGTATCTACGATGCGACGAATGCGGAGCGGCCGCGGCGGGATATCATCCGCGAAGCATGTTCGGCCGCGGGCGTCGGCGTCCTGTTTGTAGAGACCATTTGCGACGATCCGGCGATCATCGACGCGAACGTCCGCCGCAACAAGCTCGGCTTGCCCGACTACGCCGGTATGTCGGCCAATGACGCCTTTCGCGACTTCCGCGCCCGCATCGCCCAGTATGAGCGGACCTACCGGCCGGTCGAAGACGGCGAAGGCAGCTATGTGAAGATCGTCGATGCGGGCAGACAGGTCATATCGAACCGCATCGAAGGATATCTGTCTTCGCGGCTGGCCTTTTTTCTAATGCAGATCCGGCCCACGGAGCGGACCATCTGGCTCAGCCGCCACGGCGAGAGCGAATTCAATCTGGCCGGCAGGATCGGGGGAGACCCCCCGATCACCGAACGCGGCAGGAAGTACGCGGAGGCCCTGGCGGAGTTCGTGCGGTCGCAGCCCAGCCATCCGGTTGTCTGGACGAGCACGCTGCAACGAACCGTGGCGACGGCCGCTCTCATCGGACGCGGGGCCCAGAGCCTTCGGGCCCTCGACGAGATTGGCGCCGGTGTCTGCGACGGCCTGACGTACGAAGAAATCAAGGCGCGATTTCCGGACGAATTCGCCGCGCGCGCCATCGACAAGTTCCGCTATCGCTATCCGAGAGGCGAATCCTACGCAGACGTCATCCAACGGCTCGATCCAGTGATCGTGGAACTCGAAGGGCTGCGTTCCCCGGTACTCATCGTCGCTCACCAGGCCGTACTTCGCGCGCTCTATGGATACCTGATGGGCAAGCCTCAGGATGAGTGCCCATACCTGCAGGTCCCCCTCAATACGGTCATCCAATTGACGCCAACCGAGATCGGGTACGACGAGGAGCGGGTCACATTGCAGGCGTAGTTTCAAGCGTTAACGCGATTTGCTTCCTTAAGACGTGAGGCGGTCATTCGTTGAATGACCGCCCGTTTGAGGTGAGAAATTGGTAGGCCTGTGTTCCGTGGCCGCCTTCAGATCGAATCCTTCCGATCCGAGGTGGCCGTCAGCTTCCTGCTTTCGGGCTTCCTGCCCTAAACTTCGCCTCCCTGGCTGTTCCATCCCTGGCTTGCCTTCCGTGGCTCTGCTTTCTATAAAGCACCTTGCGTTCCACTTGCTAAATGACTGATTGCAAAACGTCAGCTCAGCTGTGAACACGTTTTTCATGTCAAAGTCCTGACGATTTATCGGTTAGCGAGTCAGGAGCATGACATTCCCACAGGTAGAACGAATCGTTGAACAGCGGCGACGTCGGGAGCAGAATACTGTCCGTAACTGAGTGGAGGTGGAATGAATTTCTCACGCAAAGCCGCATTGCTTCTGGTGTCTCTAATTTTCTCGTCCGTTCCCGCGTTCGCCCATCCCATGTTCCTGGAGCGCTTCCAGATGGATCCCTATCGCCGCCGTGAAGTGGATGGCTGCATCACCTGTCACATGAGCGACGCCGGCGGAGACGAACGAAACGCGTTTGGACTGGCGTTCGCGGGCGCCGGCACGATGATCACGCCCATGTTGAGGTCACAATTTCCGGACAGGTTCGCCTACCCCGTGTCGCGTGTCAGCGACATGATGGTCGTGCATTTTTCCGATCCCGTGAATCAGCAGGTTGTCGTCGAAAGCGGCGGCACGAGGATGCTCGTGAATGTCGCAGAGCGCACGGTTGACGGCCGCGCGGCAACGGCTCCGGGACAATCGACATCAGGTGCAGCGGCCGCGGCGCCGGCGGGGGCGAACGCCGGCCAGTCGGATGCTCCGCTTGTCGACGTGTACGCTCGTGAAGGAGCGTTCTTCGGAATGCAGATCGTCAATTTGCCGAATGGCAAGCCTGTGCCGGCGGGCGGCGTGGATTTCCAGATCTCGCACCGCTTTCAGCAGCACATTTGCTTCCGGGACTGCCGGCCGGGTTCGATAGGAGCCAGTGGCCTGTTCGGCTTTGATGGTTCGGCTGTCGTGTCCTATGGCGCGCGCATCGGCCTGACGGATCGAATAACAGTCGGCGCCACGCGAAGCAATCGCGGTCCTCAAACCATCGAGGTCAATTCGATGTTCCATATTGCCCGGCAGAGTCCTTCTGTGCCGGTGACTTTTGCCGTGCGCGCCGGCCTGGAAGGAAAGCGAAACTTCTCGGAGCGCTTTTCTCCGTTCATCCAGCCGATTGTGACCCATACCATCGCCGACCGCGTGTCGCTCGCCGCTGTTCCGACATTCGCGTTCAACACGCGGAACGAGGAATCCGGGTTGCCGCCGGAGTTGGTTTTCGGTAACGAGTACAACAATACGATCTCGCTCGGACTGGGAGCAGGCGTTCGTTTTCTGCGTTCGACTTCAATTGTGGGTGAATACATACCCCGGTTAAATGGATTCAAAGGCGAGTTTCAGAATCGGCCGGGCGCTTCTATCGGAATGCAGCTGTCGACTTTCCGGCATACGTTCGAGTTGTTGATTTCGCGTCAGGAGGCGATGACTGCCGCGCAGTATGCGGTGCAGGGATTGGACACGTTCCGCGTGGGCTTCAATATTTACCGGAGGGTTCGATAGCCCCGATCATGTCCTGAATCGACGGCGCTTCGCGCTGATGCGGACTGACGGCTATCCATAACAGTTTCCCGCCGGCTCCGGCCAGGAACGCGGACCGGCGGGCAAGGTTGTACGTGTCTATTCCCAGTGCCTGGTAAACGCCATAGGCGCGCGTCACCTCGCGCGATTCATCAAACAGGATCGGAAAAGGATAGGAGTGTTTCTGCACGTGCTCCTTTCCCTTGAAAATGCCGTCGATCTTCTGGGCCGCAATGAAGACCACGCCTGCGTTCCGCTTTGTGAATTCCTGGTAGGAGGACTCAACCTGAGTCATTTGCGCGCGGCAATTCGGTCACCACGTGCCTCGTATGAAGATGATGAATACAGGCTTGCCACTGAAGTCCGAGAGGCTGACGACGTTCCGGTCCACCGTGGGGAGGGCAAAGGAGGGCGCCGAATCGCCGACTCGAAGACTGGTTGTGGAATCCTTGAGCATGGCGATCAGCTACAATGAAATATCTTCCGAATGAATCCAACTCTCGAATCCAAGCTCAAGAGCATACCACCCGGCCCCGGGGTGTACGTTTACAAAGACGCCGATAACCACCCCATTTACGTAGGAAAAGCCAAGTCACTGCGCAATCGAGTGCGAACGTACTTCCAGGATTCCCGGAACTTCGACGAGCGGCTCGATCAGTTGATGATCCACATTGCGGACGTGGAGTTCATCGTCACCGACACTGAAGGCGAAGCCCTCGCTCTGGAAAACAACCTCATCAAGCAGCATAAGCCCCGGTACAACATCCTGCTGCGCGACGACAAGACCTATCCATACATCAAGGTAACGGCCCAGGAGCCGTATCCACGAGCGATGATCACGCGCCGCGTCCGCAAGGACGGCGCCCTGTACTTCGGGCCGTTCTTTCCTGCCGGACTCGCGCGCAAGACGCTCAAGCTGGTCGAGCGCTATTTCCTGATCCGCAACTGCAACATCCGCATTGACGGCAAGCGGCCCCGGCCCTGCCTTCAGTACTACATCCACCGGTGCCTTGGGCCGTGCACCGATGGGCTGACCTCCTACGACTCGTACCAGGATGCAGTCAAGGACGTGAGACTGTTTCTCGATGGACGCAAGGGTGACCTCATCGACCGGCTCCGCGCAAAAATGGATGACGCGGCCGCGGCCGAAGAGTACGAGCTTGCCGCTCACTACCGTGATGCCATCCAGACGATGGAGCAGATTGCTGAACGGCAGAAGATGGCGACGTCCGGATACGACGACATCGATATCTTCGGCTTCCACCAGGAAGACGCCATGGTCGCCGTGTCGATTTTCCACATGCGCGGAGGACGCGTGGTGGATAAGCGCGAGCTTTTCTGGGAAGACCAGGAGCGCTTTGACTCCGCCGAATTCTTCCAGTCGTTACTGAAGCAGTACTACGTGGATGCTCCGTTCATTCCGGTCGAGGTTCATGTTCCGGCGGATTTTGAAGATCGCGCGCTGCTGGAGCAGTGGCTTTCCAGCCGGAGGGGAAGGAAGGTGGAGATCAAGACCCCGCAGCGCGGAGTGAAGCGCGAAATGATGGACCTGGTGAGTCGCAATGCGCGGCTGACGTATCTTCAGCGGTTCCGTTCCGCGTCGCCATCGCCCGCCGCAATTTCCAATGAGATCGAGGAAACGCTCGATCTCGAAAGAGCGCCGCGGCGTATTGAATGCTTCGATATTTCCAATCTGCAGGGAAGCGATGTCGTGGCATCGATGGTCGTCTGGGAAGATGGCCGCATGAAGAAGGCCGATTACCGGCGTTTCATCATTCGGTCGCTGTCCGGCGGCGAGCCGGATGATTTCAAGAGCATGCGTGAAGTGGTGACCCGCCGTTACAGACGCGTCCAGGGCGAGGGCCTGAACATGCCGGACCTGATTCTGGTCGACGGCGGCATCGGCCAGCTTCACGCGGCCCAGTCCGCGCTGGACGAACTGAACGTCGTGGACCAGCCGCTGGCAAGCATCGCCAAGAAGGAAGAAATTATCTACGTGGCCGGCAGGGAAGATGAGCCCATCGTGCTGGAAAGGCGGTCGCCCGTGCTGCGGCTCATTCAGCAGATACGCGATGAAAGCCATCGATTCGCGATTACCTTCCATCGCGCGCGGCGCACGCGGCGGCACTTGACCTCGGAGCTCTCCGAGATCTCGGGAATCGGGCTGAAAACTTCCCGGAAACTGCTCACGCATTTCGGCTCGCTCGCGAAGATACGCGACGCCTCGATGGATGATCTGCGCGAAGTGCTGACGCGCCCACAGGCAGAGGCCATCTGGAATCGCTTTCACGCCCCACTGCCGTGAATCCTCAATTCGCGGCAATTCACTTCTCCTGTGGTAGTATTTGGCCCAGAATTTATAAGGAGGCTGCAACCATGGCTGACAACGGTGGCGACAAGTTTTTGTACTTTTTGGCAGGTGCGAGTATCGGAGCCGTCTTAGCTTTGCTTTTTGCGCCGAAGTCGGGAAAAGAAACACGGGAACTCATCGCCCGGACGGCGGCCGAAGGGCGCGAGTTCGTTGCGACTAAGGCGTCTGAGGGCCGTCAGTTCGCTGAAGAAAAGGGCCGGAAGGTCAGCGACGATTTCACAAGCTTCATCGATCGCAGCAAGGAAGCCGTTCAGCGTCAGAAGGAACAATTAACCGCCGCGTTTGAGGCCGGAAAAGCGGCCTACCGCGAAGAGAAGGGGCTATCGCAGGACTAAGAGCCCTGCCAAAAGCACTGGAGGAATCCGCTTGGAAGGTTTGCTTACCCTTTTTGTTGCCCTGACTGCACTGGCCGTAGTTACACAGGCCGGCGTGCTTGTTGCGATTTACCTGATGTCGAAGCGGCTTTCGGACCAGGTGGACCGTTTCATGAAGGAAACCCGGGCCGTTATGGCGCCCCTGGGATCCATCACCGAAAACCTGCAGGCCGCCTCCGCGAACATGGTCGAGATCGGCGTTGTTGCGCGCGAACAGTTCCGGCGCGTCGAAACCATGGTCACGGATACCGGTGAGGCTCTCCAGGTCCAGATTGAACGCTTCGACCGCGTCGGCAAGGATGTTGCCGACCGTATCAACGAGACCGCCGATATCGTTCAGGAGTCTGTGATTCGTCCCGTTCGCGAGGTCGCCGCGCTCGCCAAAGGCATCAGCAGGGGTTTTGAAACATTTCTGTTTCGAAGACGGCGCAACACTGTCGACCAGGCCCGCCAGGACGAAGAACTGTTCATATGATCCTCCCCCATGGAAATTCCTCTCTTTCCCCTCCATAACCTCGTCCTGTTTCCAGGCGTCTCCGTACCTCTTCACATTTTCGAAGAACGTTACAAACTCATGATCAATGCCTGTATCGACAACGATGAGGCTTTCGGTCTTGTGCTGCTCCGGGCGGGGGCCGATGAAGAGCGGGAAGAAACCATTCATCGTGTCGGCGTCACTGCCAGGGTCGTCAACGTTGAACGGCTGGATGACGGGCGGCTGAATATTTTGGCTGAAGGCGAGTCGCGCTTTCGAATTCTTCGAATCACCGGGCAGTTGCCGTACTGGAAAGCATCCGTCTCCTTCTTAGAGGACGTCGGCAGCGCCGCATCCGTGGAGCCGCTCTATGAGACGGTCTCGACGCTGTACAGGAAGGTTTTTGAGCTGGGAGCGAAACTCGGCCTATCCGAGGAATCCGACGTCACGTTGCCGGATTCTCCCGCGGATCTGTCCTATATGATCGGTTATGTTCTCGACATCGAAAGCGAAGAAAAGCAGAAGCTGCTTGAGATGACCACTGTCGGCGAACGGTTTCACGTTCTGGTTCTGCACCTGAAGGAAGCGATAGAAAAGCTCGAACAGCGCATTGCCCTGAAGGCGAAGGTGGTCAAAATCCAGGGCAACGGGCATCTTGGCAAGTAGCTACCTCTTCACCAGCCGCAGCCGCCCCACAAAGTGCCGGTCCGAAGAGTCCGAAAATTCCATGAAGGTCGGCGAATTCACATTCGTGTCGACAAAACGGGGGCTGAATCGATTGAGTAGATTCAATACGCCCACGCGAACACCGAGCCGTTTGCCGAACAGGAACGGTATTTCTTTCTCAAGACTGAAGTTCGTTACGAAGTGCATCGGGAACCGCCCTCCATTGTACGGTCCGGCAATCCGGGTCCGCTTATCGATCGCGGTAAATGGAAATCCGGACCTTGCCTCAATCGAGTACGACGCGCTCGACTTCAGGAAGAACGGAAAGTATCCCCATGACAGGAACCGATGCCGGCTGTCCCAATTCATCGGCGCATCCTGGATTGGTTCAATGGACGGATCCGGAAAGTCCAGTGGGATCGTCGGCCGTCCGTTTGTCTTCGAGAAAACGTAGGATGCAAGTATCCGCAAGTCGGTTCGGATCGGCCGATCCAGCGAGAATTCAAGCGCACCATACTTTGAAGTGCCGGAATTGTCGACTATGAGATCGAAACCCTGCGGGCGCGGCAAAGCGCCCACTCGCACCTGATCGTAGCCCCGCTTTTGAATGACGTTGATTCGAGAGACCCATCGCGGCGCCCATTCGTGTTCCCAGGAAACATTCCAATGTACTCCCATGGGGTTGTGAAGCGACGGACTGACGCCGATGGAAATGGGAGTGCTTGACTCATCGCTTACCTGACGCTGAAGCCTCGGCAACTGAAGATGGCCGAGCGGCACATTGTCAAAAAAAAGACCGAGGCCGCCGCTTATTTTGGAACTGCCATCGTTCACAGGCAGGAAGGAAAACCCGACGCGAGGGCCGAAGTTGTTTCGGCCGACTGCGCGTTCTCGATCCGCGCGCATTCCCAATTCGATTTGGAAAATGGGGCTGAAGTCCAGTCGATCCTGAAAAAAGAAGCCGTATTCCTGATTTCGGATCCTGGCGGCATTGGGTCCGACGAATCCGATCGTCGAGATGACGTCGCCGTTGATATCGTAAATTTGATAGCCGCGCTTATCCACAGTAACGTCGGACGTCACGTGATCGAATTCAGCGCCGGCCTTGAATCGGTGCGTCACGCCATGCCAGGTCCGCTCCCATGCAGCCGTCTGTGCCACGTGAAATCGATCGTTTGTGCCGCGTCTGTCTGAAAAGAAATTGCCTCTCCATCCCGTCGGCCATATCTCGAAGGGAACTGTGCCTTTGGCGAGATCGGTTTCTCTTCGGCCGCTCCACTGCAACACGCTGTCATACAGCGTGTTTCTCCAGACGTTCCGATGATTTACGGCAACGGTCAGGCCCCGGCGCAGCACGTTCGTCGTTGCCTCGGCATGCCTGAAGCGGTTGAGCCCGCCATTTCCGGTGTAATCCGAGTTATGGAGAAAACTAACTGTCAGCAGCTGCGCTTCGCGCGGGCTCCACTGCAGCTTCAGAAGCTGGTCCAGTACGCTCTCGGTCTGGCGGTCGTCACCTTCGTGAATGTCTTCGTTGAACCGGCGCACGTATCGCAGGCTTCCGGAATACATGAACCATACTTTCCCTGGAATGACCGGGCCCGAGGCCAGCACGCGCGGGGAGAATACGCCGATGGTGTTGCGCTGGAAATTTATGCCCGGAAAGAAGTCCGTGGCATTCCACTGCATTCGATCGCCTATAAACCGGCTTTGAACGCGGACTACGCCTCCGGAGCCCTTTCCGGATTCGGCGGAGTATCCAACCAGGTCCAGATCCACGCTCTCGATTGCGTCAATCGGAATGCTGGATGCCAGGCCGCCCGTTGCTGGATCTGTCAGATTGATACCGTCCATCTGGTAACGAGTCTGACTGCCGCTCGAGCCATGAATGTGCATGGCGTTGTTGCTGTCGTTCACGACTCCAGGCATCAGGGCCAGCGCGTTCTGGAAGTTGCGCCGTCCGCTATATGGAACGTTCTGGATGACTTCGTCGTTGGCGGTTTGCCTGGGTGAAAGCGCATCGGCGTTGATTGGTTCCGGCCGCGCAATCACTTCGACGGAT
Organism: Candidatus Sulfopaludibacter sp. SbA3; assembly: GCA_945865815.1. GTDB lineage: Bacteria > Acidobacteriota > Terriglobia > 20CM-2-55-15 > 20CM-2-55-15 > CAMBFR01. Next base: position 68,365 of record CAMBFR010000005.1, on the reverse strand, counting down.
TCCTGAAGAACTTCGGAAGGCGCCATCGCGAATTCGATGGTCTTGCTGACCTCCATCCGAATGGTCGTCTCCGATGTAAAAAAACCGGCCCTGGTCACCGTTATGCGGTAGGAGCCCAGAGGGAGACGGTCAAACACAAACCTTCCGAGAGTATTGGTGCCGGCTTCCCAACGGCGCTGGCCGGTCGCGCTCTCCAATACGACCCGCGCCTCGCTGACCGCTGCGCCGTCGAGGCTGGCCACGACGCCGGTCAGAGACAGATCGTCCGCGGTCTGTAAAAGGAGAATTGATAAGAGGGACGCGAGAATTCCCATCGTTGTTTTCGCGTGTTGTCTACGGTTGTACGAACTCTCCTCTTGAGAGCACACCCTGCTGCCGTTCGACTGGAAATCTGCTGTAGGACTGTGCCTTCCAGCGCTCGAATACCACCGGCACGCCGTCTGCCTGGGCCGGGTCAGGATTATTCATGACGTGAAAATGCAGATGAGGTTCGAAGGAATCCCCGGAGTTGCCCACTTCAGCAATTGGCTCGCCGGTCCGAACGCGGTTGCCGACGCGGACCTCAATGCTGTTCGGCCTGAGCCGGCCGTAATACCCATACTGACTGTTGCCGTGGTCGATGATAACGACGTTTCCTGTCGGCGTGTTGACGTTTGTACTCTGACCGGGGATGTTTTCGATGATGTCCGATCGCACAAACACGACCGTCCCGTCCTTTGCGGCGAGAACCTTTTTCCCATAAGCAAGGTAGTCCTCGTTCCGAGCCCCGTCGCGCTGGAAGCTTCGGCCGTTCGCGCCGATCTGGATGAAATCATAGGCAAAGGCTTCGGCCGCGAACCGCTTATGCGAATCGAGATAGCCGTGTTCGTTGGCAACGTACCAGATACCGTCGAACGGCAGGCGGCCGGAAAATCCCGGCACGCGCCGGAGCTCGGTCGACAGCTTCTGGAAATCGCTTTTATCGCCGGACTTGTATTGAGCCTGGACAAGCAGCGCCTCGCCGATGAAACCCATCGGAAAATCGAGGAATATGTCGGAAATCGCCTTTCGTTCGCCGGGTTGAAGAACCAGACTCTCCTTCGCTGTAGGTTCGATGCGGCGCCGGTCGATCGCGCTGTCGAAAAGATCGATCAGTGCAGGTCCCGAGTACTGACCCGAGAAGACCACGCCCCGGGAGTTGACGATATCGAAGCGCACCCACTCGATGTCCATCGGCGCCTGCGACCTGTTATGCAGAATTACATGGAAAAAGACGCGTTCCATCGGCACGATGTTGCCTCCGATGTTTTCAACATGGATTGCGTCAGGCCGCGCAAGAATCTCGAGATCCTGGGCGGAAACCGTTGCCGAGAGCAGGAAAATCAGGAGGAGTACACGCATATGCGCTTGAAGGCTAAGCCATGGAAGTAGTAAAAATCAACTGCGCCTGAAAAAGATGAAAAACACATCCGCAATCATTGCTCTTCTGGCACTGGCATTCGGAATCGGCTGGCTCACCTACTCCAGCCGGGACGTTGCGCCCGATCTTGCTCCTTTCTTTCCAACTCCAATGAACATCGTCGGTGAAATGCTGAAAATGGCCGACGTCAAATCCACCGATGTTGTTTATGACCTCGGATGCGGTGATGGCCGAATCGTGATCACCGCCGCCGCGAACTTTGGAGCCCGGGGCGTGGGCGTGGAATACGATCCCAAAGTGGCGGAGTTGGCCATCGACAACGTGAACAGGCGGAACGTCGACGATCTGGTCGACATCGTGATCGGCGATGCCACGAAAGTCGATGTCTCTCCGGCGTCCGTTGTGACCCTGTATCTATTGCCCGATACGATCGCAGCCCTGCGCCCGCGCCTTGAAGAATTGTTGAAAACCGGAGCGCGCGTCGTTTCGCACAATGCCGCCATGCCGGGCTGGAAGACAGTTTCCATTCAAACCATCAACGACGACGATGGCCGTGTCCACACGCTGTATCTTTACGAAATAGGAAAGCAGTAGGGAACTGAGGAATTACCAGCTGCGAACGCGGCCGATGTCAACATGGACGAATTGCGACGCAGGATAATATCCAACGCCCCCCGCCTTCAGCGACAGCGCAGCCTTTCGAAGCGCTGCCACACTCCGGTCCGGAAGCCGAACGTCCGCAGCCATTCCCTTCAGGTGCAGACTGTTCTCCGCCACTCCAGCGCTCTGACTTCGCAATGAGGCATTTGTATGCGGAGACCGGTAGCCGGAAATGATCTCAAACGGGCCTTTCGCCTCCATCGTCGTTTGCATCTCACACAGAAGGTCCAGCAAACGGGGATCGATCGGATGGACATCCCCCGTGCGGAAGTCGCGCAGGATCTGATGAATCTCCTTCAGCGAACTCGAAACATACTCGCCCCGGGCCCAATAAACAGTTTTCAGCCTTTCGCCCGTGTGCAGGTGCCGCAGGGAGAGCGACCGTTCGTTTAATAATGCGAAACTCGAGGAAGCGTATGAGCGCGAGGAGAAAGCCGAAATGTTGACTGCGCCGAGGGCGCTGAGCTTCAAAAACGATCTGCGATCCACTGGACGACTCCAGTCAGCCCGGATCTCACGCGGCGTGCAGTCCCGTCGTGCTTTCTTAGTGACCCTGGTGACTCTCGGGGAGTCTAGCACGCTCCACCGTCCAGGCGAATTTCTGCGCCGCCTTCGCCTCTCGACCCGCCTGAGGCCTGTGCTAAATTGTGAGTTCCGGGGATGCACCCCGAACTAGTCCTTCGTGCAAACAGCCCCCTGGATTGGGTCGGCAATGGATCATCCTGATATTTGCAGGCAGGCCCATGGATACAGAACGAGTACGCGATCATTTTCGAGTCCAGGTGTCTGGCTATCCGGACCTGATGAGGCGCCTTATCCCGTTTTATGACGAGCAACGGGAAATCATGCTCCGTCTCATTCCGTTCGACCGTGCCGCCCCTATCCGTGTGCTCGATTTAGGTTGCGGCCCTGGTGTGATGGTTGCCGAAATACTCTCCAGGTATCCGAATGCACATCTGACGGCGTTCGACCTGACCGAGGAAATGTTGCAGGCTTGCCGTATGCGGATCGGGATCAATGAAAGAGTTGTCTATCGGTTGGGAGATTTTCGCAGTGATGCGCTCGGCCAGGAGTACGACCTCATTATGGCTTCGCTCTCATTGCACCATCTTCAACTTCCCGAGCGCCCCACTTTTCTCAGACGAGTGCATCAAATCCTGAAACCAGGCGGCATCATAATCGCCGCTGAAGTGATCGTCGATGAGGACATCGACGTCCGGGAACAGCAATACGAGCTGTGGCGACGATTCATTGCCGGCAATGGTGAAGATGCCGCGTATTGGTTTGCGAGACATCTGGAGAAGGACCATCCGGCGCCGATACACGCACTAATAAAGATGCTTGGGGACGCGGGTTTTTCCCAGGGGGGCTGCCATTGGAGATTTCTCAATTTTGCCATCCTGTCCGGCCGGCTATGGTGATTCGTGCCGAACGAGAGAGCGACAAGGCCGCCATTTACAAGGTCAATGAATTGGCCTTTGGCACGACCGCGGAGGCCGATCTTGTTGACGCCCTTCGCGAGCAGGCAGAGCCGATCATTTCGCTCGTGGCTGAGGATGGCGGGGAGGTCGTCGGTCACATCATGTTCTCTCCGGTCTCCCTGTCAACCGATTCTGAACTGAAGGTGGCAGGTCTGGCCCCCATGGCTGTGGCGCCCGCGCATCAGCGTCAGGGCGTGGGCTCGGCTCTTGTCCGGGCCGGCATTGAGCGGTGCAGGGAAATGGGATTCAGGGCGGTTGTGGTTCTGGGTCACCGGGAGTACTACCCGCGCTTTGGCTTCCTGCCGGCTTCCCGGTTCGGTCTTCAGTGTGAATACGACGTTCCTGATGACGTGTTCATGGCGATGGAGCTGCATCCCAAGGCCCTGGACATGAAGTCCGGCGTGGTGAAATACCATGCGGTGTTCAGCAACTTATAGCGGACTATTTTTCAAACAGCCGGACGCGCCGGAGCAGAACGTCGGTGATATAGAGGAGCAGGGCCAGCGTTGTCAGGAGAGGCCAGAGCGGAGTCGGCAGTGCGGTGGTTTCCCCGTTGGTATTGAAAATATCTGCAGCCGCCGGCTGGAATTTGCCGCCGGTTTCGGTGCTGATCAGGCGAAGCGCGTCCGTGTTCGGCGGATAGAAATGGTATTCGTCGGGATAGGAATACGTCAGCAGGCGCGATGAGCCCACGCCTTCCGGGTCGCTCGCGCGGAGCAGATAAGAGCCCTTCTGCTTGAGCGGGAAGCTGGCCTCGTAGGAACCCGGGCCGGACTGATTCACGTTCACCACGGTGACCGAGTCATCAGGCGCGACTACGCGCACTTCGGGCTGGAGCTTATTGCGGAACCGGCCGTCCTGCCGGATTGCGTTGATCGTGATTTTCGCTTCGTCGTTCACCTTCGAGGCGCGAAAATCGAATTCCTCGTTCTCGTTCCGGCGCATGGTTTCACGTACAAGCTGGGACCAGAATTTTCCATAGCCGTCCCACTTCAGCCAGTCCACGGCCCAGCGATCCTTGAGATCCGACGTGAATGCCGCGGTTCTGCCGAGGCCGTACTGCCATCGCGCGAGGATCGGGTCGTTCCGTTCGCCGCCCGATTCCAGCAGGACTTCCGACGTCTCTTTCGACTGAGTAGCGACGTAGCCCTGCAGCTCCGGCACGGTATCAAAGTCGATGCCTTTGAAGGCTTCGACGTCCTTTTTAACGATCGGGCGGAACGCTTCCTCGCGGAGAGTCTTGCCCGTGGCGATCTGCGTTTCCTGGGTGAAAATCTGCGGCACCTTCGTCGCGTCTTCAATGTAGTAGGTGCGTCCCTTGCCCCAGGTGGCGATGCTTGCCATCATTTCACGATCGGCGCCATTTCCCACCGCCACGGTCGAGATGGTGATCTTGGCGTCGGCCATGTTCACGGTCAGCGTCTGGAAATCTTCCGGCAACGAGCGGCCGTCTGAAAGCACGATAACGTGCTTTATCGCGCTATCGACATCCGCGAGCGCCATAAAAGCCTCGCGAAGCGCGGGGAAGAGGTTCGTTTCACCGCCCGCAATGATCCGGCTGATCGCGGTTCGCATGGCGTTCGGATCCATGGCGTACTGGAATCGGACGGGCCAGTAAAAGTTGTAATCGAAGGCAATCAGGCCGAACTGATCCGTCTCTTTCAGGAACTCCAGCGGCGCCTTGCCCGCTTCTTTCGCAAGTTCCATCTTCTGGCCGCCCATGCTGCCGGACTTGTCCAGGATGACGATCATCGCGATCTCGTCTTCCTTCTCTTTCTTCGCCTCGAACGTGATGGGAAGAATTTCCTCGATCGCGGTTTCCGAATAGCCGCCCGTGCCGTAATTGTTTTCGCCTCCGGAGAGGAGGAAGCCGCCGCCCAGGTCGCGCACGTATGTCGCCAGCGACAACATCTGCCGATCGACCAGGCCGCTGCGCGCCACGTCGCTCAGGATGACAATGTCGTAAGCGTCAAGATCGGCAGCATTCGACGGAATCTCGAATGGTGGTTTTATTTCGACCGTGAATCCTTCCTCGGTCAGCGCATCCCGCAGATAGCGGCTGCTTTCGGTGTGACCTTCGACGTACAACACTTTGGGTTGGCCCTGCACGACAAGGGCCTGTTTGAACGTGTTGTTCTCGGTGAAAGGATCGTCCGGCGACTTCGCCTCCGCCTCAATCGTGATGGGCCCGCTGTCTCCGGTGATGCGGCTTTCGAAGGCGACGCGGTTCAGTCCGCGTGTGAGCGTGACCCTGCGGCTATCCAGTTTCTTCGCGCCGTTTCTGATTTCAACTTCCGCAACACCTTCAACCTGGCTGTAGACATGCGCCTCGATCGGAAATGTTTCGTCCGCCCTGACTTCCGCCGGCGCCATGATGGTTTCAACCCAGATGTCCCGATTCGTCCGCGCCGCCATGGGCACCGTATACACATGCACGCCTTCCTGCTTCAGCCGCGTGACGGTTCCGGACATCGTTCCGGTATTTTCATTCCCATCCGTGAGCAGGACCAGACGTTTCAGATGGTGTGGCGCAAAACTGCGGATGGCGCGATCCAGGCCTTCCTGAATGTTCGTGCCGCTCTGGTCGATGGCGCCGTCCGTTGCCGGCTTGCTGGATACCTCGACGTTTCGCAGTCCCTGCATGTCTTCGAAAACCGCGGAGTTCCCGCCGAAGGCAATAAATCGTGAATGAGCCGGGCTTCCCGCGTCATTTGTCTGCTGAATCCACTCGAGGGCGCTTTGAACGGCCGGTGGCGAAACACTCTGCGAAATGTCCAGCAGATATACCACCGAGAGCCAGTCGCCGGACCGGTACAGAACCGGTTGCATCAAGGCGGCAGCAACCAGCACGACAACCGCTCCGCGAACCGCGCTCGACAGCCGCAAATGCTTCGGGCTGAGGTCCACCATCGTCTTCCGCTGCACAGCCCAGAAATAGGGTATGAGCGCCAGAAGCAATAACGGCCAATATGTGTCTATGCCAAGCTGCATAATTACAACGTCACTCTACGGTGGTAAGTGAACCACTCTACGCTGATCAACAGGATTGCCGCAAACAGCATGTAAAACCAGAGCTCGCGGCGAAGCCAGTTCGGCGCGGAGACAGCGGCCCTCTCATCCGTGAACACGGAACTGTTCACATTCGAAAAAGCCTTGTTCCCCAGGTTCACGGCAATCTGGATGCGCGTGTCGCCGCTCGTGGCCGAATAGAGTCCAGGCTCGGGAGCCTCGAAGATGGTCCGGCCGGCCACCGTTTGGGAATCGACCGCCGTGCCTTCCGCAGTTTGTATCTGAGCATCTTTCATAGGGACTTCCACGGTTCCGATCGCCTGATGCACTGCCAGTTGCTCCCTGCCAAACCAGGACAGGACGTTTTCAACGAAAACGGGGAAGCCGAGCTGCAGCGGAAAGTCGGATGACTGAAGATCGAATGTCAGCATCACCCACTTCGGATTTTCGGACGCCACGATCAAAGGTGTCTGATTGGACGCTGCGATCACCGTCAAATTGGACGCATCGATTCGCGCCGCCCGCTCAATGGACAGGTCATGAACGGAAACGTACTGCATTATCGGATGATCTTCGGCCCACGTCGTGATTTCCGGTTTCTGGACAACACCTCGCGCTTCGCGCAGCCATGCGGCGCCCGTGGCTCCCGCCGGCGCTCCGATTACAAGAGCGGGGCGTGCCGGGGCCTTCGCAGGGGCGAACCGGTCAAAGATGTAGACATCGATGTCCGGATTCTCTCCATAACCCGCAGGATCGGTCTTCAGCAGCTCGACGTGCGAGTCGAGTTTCAAAAGCGACTCCAGATAATTGTTGCCGCGCGTGACAAGCAGCGTACGGGTTCTTCGCTTCACGGGAAGGTATCCGAAGGCCAGGTCATCCGCGGCCATGTCATCGTCGTCGGAAACGATCGAAGCCCGGATTGCGCCGCCTTCAAAGCGCGACAGGTCGAAAACATCCTGCAGCGTCTCGCCCGAAGCCAGGCTGACGGACTTCGCTATCGTCTGGCCGGTTCCGGCTGTCAGCGTTATGCCTACCGCCTCGGACCTCGGTCCGAAATTCTGAACTTCCAGATAGGCTTCGTAGCCAAGGGGAGTGGAAGGGATCGACCGGATATCGAAAGCAGTAATGCCGACGTTGTTTGCCTCTTCAAATACCGAAATGCGTTTCACGGCCGCGGGCGCCTCGGATATGGAAACGCCGTCGGAGATGAAGTACACCGTGGAGCCTTGTTCGGTTACCTCGGGAAATCGCGCCGCCCCAGCCTGGGGGCGCAACTGACCGATCATGTCGCTGGCTTCGTTGCGGTTCGTCGTCGGCGAGAATGCCGCGCGGCCGGCGGTATCCAGGACCCGGAATTCCGTTGTCGCGCCGCCACTGTTCAGAAGGGCGCGCGCTTCGTCCACGGCGTGCTGCCAGCGGGTTCTTCCATCGGACATTCGCGTTGCCATCGTGGCGGATGTATCCAGGACGATAACCACACCCTCATCGCTTCCCGTAAGCCACGTAATCTGCGGCCGCGCCAGCGCCAGCGCCAGCAGTAGCGCAATTGTGACCGCGATCAGTATGGAAATGAATTTCCGGAGTCTCTCCCAGAGGGAATGGGCATGCCGTTCGTCGAGAACGCGGGTCCACAAAATCGACGAAGAAACGACGACGCGACGATGGCGCAGCTTCAACAGGTACATGGCAATCACGGCCATGGCCGTTACCGCCCCCAGAAGCGCAGCCTGCAATGGAGTCATCGCCAGAAAGTTCATTTTATAAACCTGCCCTGCCGGAAGACCTTCAGTATCAGCTCCTCAAATGGATAATCCGTCACCGTGCGCACATAGCCGAGCTGGTATCTCGAGCAATACTGTTCGAGCTGCTCGCAGAACCGGGTGTACTCCGCCCGATAGGCCGTCAGAAGCCCTGGCGTCACCGTGACCTCACGCGCGGCGCGGTTTTCCGCATCCACAAGAAGCAACTCACCCTTGAGTACCGGATTCATTTCCTCGTGGCTGGCAATGTGAATAACAAAAATGTCATGGCGGAAATGGCGCAGCACGTCCATGGCTTTTTCGAATCCCGCCGGATCGAGAAAGTCGGAAACGACCACAGCCAGTCCGCGCCGGCGTCCTTCGGTGCAATACGTCTTGAATGAGTCGCGCGCGTTGGTCGCCCCGCCCGGGACGATGTCTGTGAGGAATCTAAAGACCCGGAAAATCCGGCCTTTCCCGCGCAGCGGCGGGAGCTCGCTCTTTACGTTATCGGCGAAGGAGATAACGTTGACCCGGTCGAGGTTCGCCAGGCCGATGTAGCAAAGCGCCGCGGCCACCCGGCGCGCATAGTCCAGCTTGGAGGGATTCCCGTATTCCATGGACTCGCTGCTGTCGACAAAGAAATAAATCGGGAGGTCTTCCTCTTCCTCGAACAACCGCATGATCAGCTTGTTCAGGCGAAGATATGCCTTCCAGTCCAGATACCGAAAATCATCGCCGGCTACGTAACTGCGGTAGTCCGCGAATTCCATGCCGGCTCCGCGCTTGCGCGTTCGCCGCTCGGCTCGAAGCTGGCCCGCAAAAAGCCGTTTCGAGATGATGTTGAGGTAGTCGAGCTTCTTCAGAAACTCGTCATCAAATAGAGCGGCGTTTGTGGACATACAAAATTTTGAACTAAGAGAGTTAGAACCTGGCCGCGGGCGTCAGCCTCAAAGACCCTCACCCGCCGCTTCGCGGCACGCTCTCCCAAGGGGAGAGGGACAAACTCCTCCAAACTGTCCTTCTCCCTCCGGGAGAAGGTGGCCCGAAGGGCCGGATGAGGGGGCTGCCGTTCCGCTCGTCCTAACTCGGTTCCGGAGTTTTTTCCAATATCTCGTTTACAACGACATCTGAATCGATGCGTTCGGCTTCTCCTTCGAAGTTCAGAAGAACGCGGTGCCGGAGCGCGCCGAGTGCAACGGCTCGAATGTCTTCGCACGACACGTGCACGCGGTTTTTCAGGAGCGCCCGAATCTTTCCCCCGATCACGAGGGCCTGTGCTCCGCGCGGGCTCGATCCGTAGCGCACATAACGCTTCGTCAGCGGCGGGGCAAGCGGCGACGTGGAATGCGTGGCCAGCGTGATGCGGATCGCGTAGTCCTGCACGGGGCGCGCAATTGGAACCGCCCGCACGGTTTTGCGCATAATGAGGACTTCGCCCTGGCCCAGTACCCGCGATACCTTCGGCTCTCCCGATTTCGTCGTGCGGTCCATGATGACGTGCAGGCTCGCGACCGTGGGATAGTCGACCTTCAGCTTCATGAAAAAGCGATCGAGCTGCGCTTCAGGGAGCGGATATGTGCCTTCCATTTCCAGCGGATTCTGCGTCGCCAGCACAAAAAACGGGGAATCGAGCTGGAACGTGCGCTTGCCGACAGTGACGCTCTTTTCCTCCATGGCTTCGAGAAGGGCCGACTGGGTTTTCGGTGTCGCGCGATTGATTTCGTCCGCCAGCACCATGTTCGCGAAAAGGGGACCGGCCTGGAATTCCAGATATTTTTCGCCCGTCGGCTTCTCCTGCACGACGTTGGTTCCCGTGATGTCCGCCGGCATGAGATCCGGAGTGAACTGGATTCGCGAGAACTTCAGATGCATGACATCGCTGAGCGTGGAAACCAGCTTCGTTTTCCCGAGCCCCGGTACGCCTTCGAGAAGAACGTGGCCGTTGGCGAGAAGGCTCATGATGACGCCCTCGATGATTTCGTCGCAGCCGACAATCACCTTTGCAACTTCGTCTTTAACGAGGCCAAATTGTTGTTGGAAAGTTTCGAGCTGTTGATCTATTTCAGTCACTGGGTTGGTTGCTTCGGAGGCTTTATTGCCTGAAAGTAGCTCTTGATAAGAGGCCGGTATTCCCACGGAATTCGATCCTGATTCAGGAGATCCTTCTGTGCGGGTGTCAAATCGGACTCCACATTTCGATAATCGAGCTTTGATCGTTCCTGTTTGCTTGCCTCCTCGATCTCGTCAGGTTTGCCCCCCTGGTCGTGCTGGCCCGTCAGGGTCTCCTTTTCGAGTTGTACATCGAGGCTTGTCGGCGGTCCTTCTTCCTGCGAAGTGACGCCGAGCGGAACCGATGGTTCGAGCCCTCCGCCGTCGCCGGACTCTGAGCCCGGAGCCGGCGCGGAACCTGGCAGCGCGCCCGCCACCGGCTGTCCTTTTTCGCCGCCGGGCATTTGGTTTTCGCTGGCGTCGCCGTCGCCCTCTTCGCCCTGGCCGTTCTCGGCTTGCTGCTGCTGTTCCGACTGCAATCGCTGCAGCATGGCCTGGCTCAGACCCTTCATGGACTGCCCGGCCTGCTGCATCGCCTTCATCCTGTCGATCTGCTGCCCAAGCTTCTGCAGATCGCCGGCGGCTTTCTGCAATGCCTCGCCCGCGCCCTGCTCATTCTGCTCCTGGAGGTTCTGTGCGGCCTCTTCGAGATTCTTCTTCAGATCATCGAGCCCGGGAGCATCATTTTCCGAGGCTTCCTTCAACCGTTCTTCAACGTCCTTCTGCGCCTCGGCCGGCAGGCTGGCCAGCTTTTCCGCCAGCTCGCTCAGTGCTTCTCCCGCCTGCGCGAGATTCTTGTTTTCGAGAGCATCCGCGGCGTCCTGAAGTTGCTCGGATTTTTCAAATTCCTTGGCCATTTCGTTCAGGCCGGCATACATCTGGGCGAGGTCCACGGCGTTGTCGCCAAGAAGGCCCGCGATGTCCTCCAGTTGCTGCGCAGCGTCGCTTGGACTGATGTCTCCGCTCTGAAGTTGCTGAATGATTTCCTGGAGGCGATCAGCCACGTCGGTTTGTTCCAGCTGCTGGGCCTTTGCGAGCAACTCCATGGTCTGTTCCAGCAAAGCCCTTTCCTGCTCGGACAGCTCGTATGCGGGCGCGGCCTGTAGAACAAGCCAGTTGTGGTTCCAGGGAAGAGGAACGAAGTTCAGTCCGATAGTCGTAATGAACATCGCCACCGCGAGATACGCCGTTTTCGGAATGCTTCTTGGGTACAGACGCGGAACCTCGAGGCGCTGCGCTCTTGCGGCGGCTTTCCGGATCTGCGCGTCTACCCATTCCGAAGGCCGCGGGTTATTGATGAACCAGTACGCGGTCTTGAGTTCATCATTGAGCGCCGCCTTCGAATCCAGGGCCGCGGCGGCTTGTGCCAGCGTCCCTTTCCGGGTCACGCGCCATGCCGCGTAAGAGAGGAATCCCACGAGCCAGAGAGCGTGCACTACGACGACGGTTGTGGCCCTGAACGGAGAGATCAGATCCCAAAGCTTGAATGAGAGTGGAAACAGAAGCGATAAGGCAAAGGCGTAGCTGATGTCGCGAATCAAAAGGTTTACGCGGATTCGCCGCTCCGTCGCCTGTAAGGAATCGATGATGACCTGTTTATCTGACATCTGCCGGGAAAAGGCCGCTTTCCTGTATTAAAACCCTTATAAAAAACGAGTAACGCTACCATATCGCAGGGAACGCCTCAAGGGAAGCATGGAATTGCGTTTCACGCTCGTGAGGTGAGGAATAAACGGAGCGCATGGCGGACAGACTCCTGAACTGCCGAAGGAACCTCGGGTCCAGATCCGGCCCTGCATAAGGACAGCGTTTTCTTGAGCGAATCGCAGGTGTTGCGGCAGCGTTCGCAGTCCTGAAGGTGCTGTTCCATGGCAGCGCACGCGGTGGAGTCGATGTCGCCTTCCAGGTGGCCGGAGAACATCGTGACCAAGTCCGGGCAGGTTGATGTTTTCGGGATGGCTTCCATCTTCGGAGCAATACCCAGCGCCGGCGCCGCATATTCGCGCATCAGGGAACGCGCCCGATGCAGCCGGCTTTTCACGGCTTCGACGCTGATTCCGAGGACATCCCCGACCTCGGCCGCCGTCAGGCCTTCGACGTCGCGCAGAATCAGTACCTCTCGCTGCGCCGGCTCCAGCTTCCGGATGGCATTCTCGATGACTTCCTGAATCTCCAACGCCGCCACTGCGGCGTCGGGTCTCCGTCCTGAATCCTCGAGCCGCGCAATCTCCGGCCCGGCGTCCGTGTCGAGCGATTTCTCCTCCGGCGCGAACCTGCTCTTGCGGTGCTTCTTGACACAGAAGCTTCGCGCAATCGAGTAAAGCCACGTGGAAAAGGAGGATTCTCCCCGGAAATTCCGGACCGATCGCGCCATCGCCAGCAGGGAATCCTGCAGAACATCCCTGGCGTCTTCAGGGTTCCCGCACATCTTCATCCCGAAGCGGTAGATTTGCGACTGGTGGTGCAGAAGCAGCCGTTCCAGGGCTGCGGTGTCGCCCTTCTGTGCCAACAGCAGGAGTTCAGAGTCTTCAGGCGGCGTCATTCGGTCTCCATATCCTTGATTCTATTCTTTCGATACTTCTCAAGAATCCTTTTCCTGCGGTTTGGCTCCAACCTGCCAGGAGGGAACGTGACATGAACATTGAAAGACTACTCCGTCTCATTGCGGGAACCTTTGTTTTGTTGAGCGTGGGGCTTGGGTACTACGTGAGTCCCTACTGGTTTCTGTTTACGGCCTTTGTCGCCTTGAACCTCATTCAGTCTGCATTCACGAACTGGTGCCCGATGATGCCGTTCCTTCGCTGGATGGGCGCGCGCTCATGACGGGAAGAAGGATTCCGGCCGCGGCCTTCGTTCTTTTTTGTTTTTCCTTCGGCCTTCAGGCTCAGATCCCGGCCGGCCCGGCAGAGGAGTTGACGCTCGGTCAGGCCGTCGACCAGGCGATGGCGACGCATCCGTTGCTTCGCGCGGCGGAGTCCCGCGTGAATGCCGCTGCAGACCGCGTGCAGAGTGCAAAAGCGAACCGGACGCCGGACCTGCGAATTACAGAGGCCTTTAGTCGAGGAAACAACCCTGTCTTTGCATTTGGATCCTTGCTCGAACAGAGCCGCTTCGGCCCCGAAAACCTGGCGCTGTCGTCGCTGAACGACCCTGCTTCAATCAATAACTTCCGGGCCACGCTGAGCTCCCGGCTCTCGGTTTTCGACGGCCGCCAGACTTCATCAAGAATCGGGCAGGCGGAGGCCGGCGAAACGAGCGCCGTCGAACAACGCATGGCAATGGAGCAGCGGCTGCGCTTTGAAGTGATCCGCAGCTACTACGGCGTGATTCTCGCAAGAGCGGTTCGGGATGTGGCGGTTCAGGCAAGCCGCCTTGCCGAAGCCGACGTTGCCCTTGTCCGAAGCCGTCTCGATGCCGGCCTGGTCATCGACTCGGACGTTCTTGCCGCGCAGGTCCAACTCGCCGACTTTCTCCGTCAACAGATTCAGGCCGAAGGAGACGCGATCGCCGCCGAAGCCGAACTCAATATTCTGATCGGAAGGCCCGACGATAGTCTGCTTCGTCTCTCCAGTCCGGATCGCGGCAGGGAGTTCAGCATTGCCCCGCAGGGGGACCTTATCCGTATGGCGCTTGCACAGCGCCCGGATTTTGCGGCATCTCAATCTTTGCTGAAGTCTTCAGGCCTGGCCGTGCAGGAACGCCGCGGGGAATCGCTGCCTCAGGTTGGCGTCTTCGCGAATGTGGGAATCAGCGGCCGTAATCCTGTCACCGGAAGCTCGGACTACGCCGTCGGCGCCAGTGTCACGCTGAACCTCTTTGATGCCGGCCGCGACGCCCGTCTCTCCGAGGCGCGCCATAACGAAGCTGCGGCAATTGCGGAGCGCGACGATACCGAGCGGCAGATCCGCATCGAAGTCATACGGGCCCGGCAGCGCGTTCTCACCGCCGGAGAGCAGGTCCGCGCTTCGCAAACCAGCGTGGGCCAGGCCAGAGAAGTGTTGAGGGTTACTGAAGACCGGTACATGGCCGGTTTGACCACGATTACCGCCCTGCTTCGCGCGCAGACCGACGCCGTCAGGGCTGAAATGAACCTGATCGCGTCACAGAACGCCTACGCGACCGGTTACGCCGGTCTTCTGCTCTCCACCGGCGCGCTCAATGATGTCACTTCGTTTCTGGGGCAATGAGGTAGACCTATGAAGAATTTCCTCTCGATACTGCTGTTGACAGCGTCCGCCATGCTTTCGGTCTCATGCAGCGCGAATCCGCCGGCTGCCGAGGTCGAAAGAACAGCCCTGGCCCGCGTCGTCACCGAAACCCTGCGCCTCTCCCCGATCGATGACGCGTACGAGGTCGCGGGGACCGTGCGATCGAAGCTATCCACCGTTGTGGCGGCAAGAGCGGCCGGGAATATCTCCAGGGTCACGGTTACGGAGGGCGATCGCGTTCGAGCCGGCCAACTGCTTGTGGAAATCGACAGCCGGGACGCCGCAATACAGGTGCTCCATGCGCAATCCGCCGAGGCCGAGGCCCTGCAGGGGCTCGAGGAAGTCAACGCCGCGATTCGCGCCGCCGAATTCGCCCGGACTTCCGCCGATGCCAACCGGGACCTCGCTCGCGCCACTCTCGAACGTTACCAGGGGCTGCGGGACCGTCGTTCCGTCAGCGTGCAGGAATTCGACGAAGTTCAAACACGGAGTACGGCCGCTGCAGCCGAGGCAAGCCGCGCCGCGGAGACACTGGAGTCTTTGAAGGCCAAACGCGGCCAGATGCTTGCGCGAATCGAACAGGCAAAGGCTGGACGAGGCGCGGCCGATCTCTACCTGGGATATTCACAGGTTCTCGCTCCGATCGGCGGCATCGTTACCGGCAGGCACGTCGAGCCCGGCATGTTTGCCGCTCCCGGTGCGCCGTTGATCACTGTTGAGGATGACGGCAGGTATCAGCTCGAACTTGCCGTGGAGGAGAGCCGAATCGCCGCGATTCGGCAAGGCGCCCGGACTCGCGTGCGAATCGAATCCCTGGGAGCGGATGACATCGAGGCAGTGGTTTCGGAAATCTTCGCCGCCTCCGATCCCTTGACGCGCACTGTGACGGTCCGGCTCGATCTGCCGCGAACGCCCAACGTCAGGTCCGGCCTTTTTGGGCGGGCCTATTTTTCCGCCGGCAGGAGAGATGCGATCACAGTTCCTGCGGCAGCCGTCGTGCGCCGGGGACAACTCACCGGAACCTGGGTGCTGGAAGGCGGCGCGGTCCGTTACCGATTGCTCCGGCTCGGAAAGGCCGCCGAAGATCGAGTGGAAGTGCTTGCCGGTCTCAACGACGGCGATCTCCTGATACTCGAACCTCGTGAGGGTCTCGCCGATGGGCTGGAGGTGCGGCCATGACGCCTTTAGGGTTCGGCGCCGCCGGACGGCTGGCCAAAGCCTTTATCGATTCCGCGCTGACGCCGCTGCTCATCGTGTCTTCGATTCTCCTCGGCGCCGGCGCACTGTTGCTTCTGCCTCGCGAAGAAGAGCCTCAGATCCTGGTTCCAATGATCGATGTTCTGGTGCAGATGCCGGGAGCGCGTGCGCAGGAAGTCGAAGAGCGCATCACAAAGCCAATGGAGAAGTCGATCTGGGAGATTCCCGGGGTGGAATACATCTACTCGACTTCCTCGCCGGGTTCCTCAATGGCCATTGTGCGTTTCCGAGTGGGAGAAGATGAAGAAGAAGCGCTGGTCCGGCTGAACCGGAAACTTGCCGCGGCCCAGGACCGTGTCCCTCCAGGCGCCACACCTCCCCTGATCAAGCCGCGCTCCATTGACGACGTTCCGATCCTTGCCATCACGCTCTCCAGCAGCCGGTATGACCACTTCACGCTCCGGCGGATTGCAGCCGAGGCCCATGACAGTGTCAAGCAAGTCGACGGCGTTTCGGAAGTTCAGATCATCGGGGGGCTGCGCCGTCAGATTCGAGTAATGCTCGATGAAACCAGGCTGACCGCGTACGGTATCGCCGCGGGTTCAATTGCAACCACCCTCGATCGGGGCAATCGTCAGCTGCGGGCCGGCAGTTACTCCTCGCAGGATCGCGAGTACCTTGTCGAGATCGGTGGGTTCGTCGCCAACGCCTCGGACGTGGAGAACCTCGTTGTCGGCGTGTCCGGGGGCCGGCCGATCCATCTGCGCGATGTCGCGCGTATCGAGGACGGGCCGGAAGAGGCGTCGGACTACGTCTTTTACGGAACGGGTCAAAGCCACCCGGATGGAACAACAGAAACACAGCCGGCGGTGACGCTCTCCATTGCGAAACGCAAGGGGGCCAATGCCACCGACGTTGCGAATCGCGTGATTGCAAAGGTCGAAAGCCTGAAGGGAACAGTCATACCGGGAGATGTGGCCGCCAACGTCACACGGGACTATGGCGAGACCGCCGCTGAAAAATCCAACGAGCTGCTCTACCACATGCTTCTCGCGATCCTCAGCGTCTCGGGTTTGATCTGGATCGTGCTTGGCCGCCGTGAGTCGGGGATCGTGGCTCTCGCGATTCCGGTCACGCTGGCGCTGACTCTCTCCACCTTCTATCTGTACGGTTACACACTCAACAGGGTCACTTTGTTTGCGCTGATCTTCTCCATCGGTATTCTGGTCGACGACGCGATTGTTGTCGTCGAAAACGTCGTAAGGCATTCACGGCTTCCGGAAAACCATTCAAGGCCCATCCATCAGGTTGCGATCGAGGCGGTCGACGAGGTTGGCAATCCGACAATACTGGCGACGTTTGCCGTGATTGCAGCCATTCTTCCCATGGCGTTCGTGAGCGGATTGATGGGGCCATACATGCGGCCAATTCCGGTCGGAGCCACGGCCGCAATGCTGTTTTCCTTGCTGGTGGCGTTTGTAGTAACACCCTGGGCCAGTGTCCGGCTGTTGCGCGGCGCGGGAAGTCACGATCACGGAACCGAAGGATGGACCACGCGCATCTACCGGCGCATCATGACGCCCCTGATCCGGCGGCCGGCGTACCGGCGGGGATTCCTTGGCCTCGTTGTGCTGTTGCTCGCCGGCGCCGTCTCCCTGGTCTTCCTTCAGGCCGTTCGCGTCAAGATGCTGCCGTTCGACAACAAGAGCGAGTTCCAGGTGATTGTGGATATGCCGGAAGGTTCCACTCTGGAACAGACTGCTGCCGTAACCGGCCGCATTGGCGATTACATCCGGACCGTGCCCGAGGTCGACAACTATCAGATCTACGCAGGCGCCTCATCGCCATATAACTTCAATGGACTGGTCCGGCACTATTTCATGCGGCGGGGCCCCAACGTTGCCGATATTCAGGTCAACCTTGTGCCGGCCGGTGAACGCGCCGCGCAAAGCCATGACATTGCAAAGCGCGTGCGCCCGCCCATCCAGGAGATTGCCGGACGCTATAACGCCAACGTGAAGATCGCGGAAGTTCCGCCGGGCCCACCCGTGCTGCAGACGCTCGTGGCCGAAATTTACGGGCCCGATTATGAACGCCAGATCGAGGTTGCGAAACAGGTGCGGGACACTTTGGCCGCTACCGAAGGCGTCGTTGATGTGGATTGGTATGTCGAGGATCGGCAGCCGGAAGTGCGGTTCAGCGTCGACAGGGAGAAGGCGTCCCTGAACGGCGTCTCTGTCGAGCAGGCCGCAGGCACGCTTGGACTTGTGCTGGGAGGCGGCTCCGTGGGGCTGCTGCATGATCCGTCCGAAAAAGAAGATGTGCCGATCGTGATCCGGCTCCCGCAGGAGTCTCGATCAAGCGTCGAAGATCTGAAAGGAGTGCGCCTGGCGGGCTTCCAGGGGAAGCTCGTCCCACTCGGTGAAATCGTACATACCGAGACGCGGGCCGCGGAGCGCAACATCTACCACAAGAACCTCATGCCGGTTGTTTACGTTACCGGTGATGTGGCGGGCGCCGAGGAGAGCCCGGTGTACGCGATCCTCAAACTCAATCAGGAACTGGACAAGATTCGTCTGCCGGAGGGATACAGTCTGGAGCGCTACGTTGCGAATCAGCCGTCGAGCACCGGGCAACTCGCCATGAAGTGGGATGGCGAGTGGCACATTACCTATGAAGTGTTCCGCGATCTGGGCATTGCCTTCGCCGTTGTGCTGATCCTTATATATGTCCTGGTGACGGGCTGGTTTCAGTCGTTCACAATCCCGCTAACCATCATGAGCGCGATTCCGTTCTCGCTGGTCGGCATTCTGCCGGCCCACGCGGCGATGGGCGCGTTCTTCACCGCAACTTCAATGATCGGTTTCATCGCGGGGGCCGGGATTGTCGTGAGGAATTCGATCATCCTGGTGGATTTCATCCAGCTCCGGTTGAAGCAGGGTATGCCGCTGGAGGACGCCGTCATCGATGCCGGAGCCGTCCGTTTCCGGCCGATGATGCTGACTGCGGCCGCCGTCATCGCCGGAGCAGGCGTGATTCTGTTCGACCCGATATTTCAGGGATTGGCGATTTCACTGATGGCGGGAGAAGTCGCATCGCTCCTGCTCTCCCGCATGACCGTTCCCGTCCTCTTTTACATCAGTGAGGCACGCCGGCACGTGAGCCGAGCCGGCTAGAACAACCTCAGATCGATCGCATCGGCCATTGCTTTGTAGCCTGCGTCGCTCGGATGAAGGTGGTCACAGGAATCGTAGGCCGCGAGGAGTTTCTTCGGATCGTTGGGATCGCGCGTGGCGGCGTCGAAATCGATAACGCCGTCGAAGGCCTTGCTGGTCCGGATCCATTGGTTCACGGCCTGCCGCTTCGTCTCGCCTACTTCGGTGTAATACGCCGCGCCATAGAACGGCGTGAGGGTTGCGCCATAGATCTTCAGACCTTTGGAGTGTGCCTGGTCGATAAGCTGTCTGTAGGCGGCTGTAATGTCTTCCGCAGTGGGCGACGGATTCGTCCGCGCGTTTCCGATGTCGTTGATGCCCTCCATCACGACGATGTGAGTGACGCCGGGTTGCGCCAGCGCATTGTGCTCGAAGCGCGCCAGCGCGTTGATGCCCACATTGAAGGCCGCATCGCTCAGCACGCGGTTGCCCGCGATTCCCGCGTTCATAACGCCCATCCTCAGCGGGGTTGCCTGCGAGAGCATGCGCTTCACGAGTTGATCGGGCCAGCGATTGTTCGTGTCGGGTGTCGAGCGCGTGCCGTCCGTGATGGAGTCTCCAAACGTCACGAGGCCGCGGGTCGTCTCCGGCGCCTGCACTTCGACACGATGGATGACCAACCAGTTCTGCATCGAGGCTACAACCGGCAGCTTCGCCGATCCGGCGTGGTTGCCCGTCTCCGAGACGTAGTTGGTCTGGAACGCGCCATTGTGCATCGTAATCGCCGCCGTCGTATCGGTGTTGCCTGGCAGGTACAGATCGATCGCGAGGTCGGCCATCTGCGGCACGGTCAAATTCACAGGGTCGCTGTACATCAACGCCCGCGGCGGAATTGTCACGGTTGGCCTGCCGCTGAACGTCAGCGGACGGCTGGAACCCGCCTGGATCGATGAATCCCTGTCGCGGAGCGCGATGTTGCCGGCGCCAATCGTGAGCGGTGCCGTTCCGTAGGCATTGCTCAACACGACGCGAACCCCTGGGCCACCGATGCTGGTGTGCACGATCTGACGCAACGTCTGATTGTTGAAGTGCAGGAACGTCGGCGTCGCGGGCGGCGCGGCCGGGCACTGGTTGGCTTGGAAGGGTGGAAGCGCCGGCGCCGGCGGCGGAGGAGTCTGCGGCCGGCCCACTTCGGACGTGGACCACGTTCCGACCCATCGTCCATTGTTCCCGGTTTGCGCAAACATCGCGGGCTGAATCGCCAGACAAAGAACCAGCAGAACGAGTTGCTTCGTGGATCTCATGGGTGGATGCTCCCTTATTTTACGCGGATCGGATTCAACGGCGCCTGGGCTGCGATCTTCAGGCCGTAGGCCTCGAGCGCGACAAGCTTTCGTGGATGATTGGTGAGTATGCGCATGGAGTGGACCTGCAGGGCAGTCAGAATCTGCGCGCCGATGCCGTATTCGCGTTGCTCGCCGCGAAGGCCGATCGTTTCGTTCGAGTCCATGCCGTGCTTTCCGTGAAATTCAAGGTCCGCCGAGGTATGGGGACGATGGCCCATCTGGTGGAGATAGAGCAAAACTCCGCGCCCCTCGGCGCTGATCATCTCCATGGCCCGGTCCATCTGTTCGCGGCAGTGACAGGCGGCGGAGCCGAAGACGTTTCCCGTCAAACAGTGCGTATGGACGCGAACCAGCACATCCTCGCCATTCTCGATGGATCCCTTTACAAGCGCCATGTGAGTCTCGCCATCGATGACGCTTTCGAAGGCGATCATCCGGAAATTGCCGTGCCTGGTGGGCAGCACCGACTCACCCACTTTGCGAACGAAGCTTTCCGTCCGCAGCCGGTAACGTATGAGGTCGGCGACCGTGATGATCTTCAGGCCGTGCAGCTCGGCGAACTCGACGAGGTCCGGAACCCGCGCCATGGTTCCATCTTCCTTCATGATTTCGCAAATCACGCCGGCGGGAGAAAGACCGGCGATGGAGGCCAGATCCACCGAGGCTTCGGTCTGCCCGGCGCGAACCAGCACTCCGCCATCGCGCGCGCGCAACGGAAAGATGTGTCCTGGCCGGCTGAGGTCATTGGGCCGCGTTTTCGCGTCGATCGCCGTAAGGATCGTCTGGGCCCGGTCGAAAGCGGAAATGCCGGTGGAGACATTGCGCTTCGCTTCGATGGAAACGCAGAAGGCGGTGCCGTAAGGCGACGTGTTGCTGTAGTCGGAGACCATCAGCGGGATGTTCAATTCGTCGAGACGCTGCGCGGTCATCGCCAGGCAGATCAGGCCGCGGCCGTGCGTCGCCATGAAATTAATGGCTTCCGGCGTGACTTTTTCAGCGGCGATCATGAGATCGCCTTCGTTTTCCCGGTCTTCATCGTCGACGATGATGACCATTCGTCCGTCTTGAACTTCGATAAGTGCTTCGTCGATGTCTGCGAATTGCATATTGTGGTCAGCGGCGAATCCCCGCCCGCGCAGTCCTGAGATGCGTATTGTCGAACGTGAGCCGGAATATCGCGACAGAAAAAACATCAGGCGTCGGCAGCGCGCCTAATGTCAGGCTGATCCACGTAAACGGCAATCGACCCCTTTTCGACGATGTAACGCGCTGCAAAACACCGGATACGTGACGCATTCGTCCCTACTGCTGGGAAGACTGGTGCGCCACATCCTTTTCGATGTGATCCACAAATTGCTTCGCCTCGTCTTCCTCAACAAGTTCGGGCTTAAGAGGCATCTTTCTTAGAATATTCAGAGCCTTCTGATAAACGTTCTTCAGCTTCGCGTCACGTGGCTTGCCTACCAGTAAATGAAGTTTGAATTTCTCCCGGCTGTCATTGAGGCTTACGCCACGCCCCAACCACGTATTCGCTCTTTCGATAAGATGAGACCCATCGGAGTAGTCGAACGAAACGGGCT
Source organism: Candidatus Sulfopaludibacter sp. SbA3 (assembly GCA_945865815.1). Taxonomy (GTDB): domain Bacteria; phylum Acidobacteriota; class Terriglobia; order 20CM-2-55-15; family 20CM-2-55-15; genus CAMBFR01. Next base: position 46,539 of record CAMBFR010000005.1, on the reverse strand, counting down.
CACACACATTCCATGAGCCATTCTTCCAGGCGATAGGAAATTCGTGCTGATAGTCCTTGGCTTCAATGACTTTTGGCGGAACGTTTGCGAAAAGCTTTCTTTGGACAAGAAGCCGCTTGAATGTATGGAGAACTACGTCGTCTGACCGGCGTTGGGATTGTTCCTTCCTGGAGTAACGTTCAACATAGCGTTCATAAATTCGTTCCAGGGTTGCAGGCAAATTGTTCGATACTCCGCTTCCACCTTCGGCAAATCTCAGTGAGGAATCATCCAGCGGCAGAATTCTATTCCCGAGTTCGAATGCCGCCCTTTCTTGAACATCCGCCCTGAACAGGCCAGATACGTCCCTTGATGATTCCTGAGCGCGCAATTCTATGCTGCGAATCATCCGGCGAAAGTGATCGCCATCCATTCCGGGAAAGAACTGCGAAAGGCGTCCGTATGTGGGGCTGCCTTTGAAGGCAATGTACGAAGCCTCGGGCGCAAAGAGAATTACTCCCACATTGGCAAATTCTCCGGTCACGGCGTCGTGAACGTATTTTAGAAGCGCATAGGAGTAACGGATTTTCATTTGAATATCTCCCGAATGATGTCCATTACGGTTGTTGCATTCTCGCGAATGGCCTTCAAGTGAGCCGGTATCTTAGCACTGACCGCACCAAACTCCGGAGGAACCGCATCGCAAATTCCCGTTATCATCTTGTTGCTCAGTCCCCTCAATGTCGACACAAAGTCTGTCAAATCAAGGGCTTTGCCTTTCAGTCCGCGCTGAAAAGCATGATGGCTCAGAAACTCCAGCCGTTTTGAGTTCCAGTTGTTCAAATTCAGCCCGACCGTCTGAATAAACGAGAACGCCAGCTCATGATCCAACACCAGCAATTCATCGCCCTTAAAGAGCAAATTGGGCTTATCACGCTTCCGGTCGACATTCTCGATAACGGCGTCGAACGCCACGATCTCTGCGGCGGTCTTCTGCAAAGATAGTGGAATGGTGTCATCTGCGACCCAAGTGTTGAATCCCGCACGGAATTCCGTCCCGAAGTTCAATCCAATACTCTTTTTGACGTGCTCCCGGACTTCTCTGTCTTGAATCGTGCTGGTCAGTTCCTCTTCAATCGTGATCAAGGCTGCCGGCAAGTGAGGAACATTGAAGTATTCCGCCAAGTGCCAGGCGATGAACTCATACTGCAATCCAATTTCATTCGAACGCACGCCGCCCCGGAGCTTGGTCGCGTATTCTCCAGCTGGCTTACCGCTCGAATCCTCGCACTGAAACACGCATGGTTTGGTGGTACCGGTGCCAAGGACCTTCCGGAATTCCACGGCGTCGAGTTTTGGAAGCGCTTGCACCGGACTTTGCTATTCCCCCCCTCAAGCCTTCAAGCCCTTCAGTCGTCTGACAAAGCGCGATAACTCCGCTCCAAACCGTCGATCGTCATGTTGTCTTTGATAACGTCGTGTGGGATCAGGAGGTACTTCCAGGGTTTGCCGAGAGTCTTGGCTGATCGCGATAAGCCTCGAAGAACCGGTGCATGTGGAGAAAAACCTCGCAGGCCGGACTCTCTGGGACGCACCCCGAATTCCGTACTTCAAGAATTCGGGGTGCGTCCCCAGATCTCCCCCATTTCTTAATTTGCCGTGCGCAGCGTGAGTTTCTGGACGCGCCAGTTCGACAACTCGCCGACGAGCAGTTCATTCTCGTTGCGGCAATCGATGGAGTTCACGACACCGAATTCTTTGGGGAGCTTGCCGGCGGCGCCGAATTTGCCGAGTACCGTCCCATTCAAGTCCACCTTGTAGATGGCGGCGTCTTCCATGCCTTCGGAGTCGCCCGTGTGCGCAACGTAGAGCACCTGCCGCGGGCCGCGCGTGATGCAGATTGCGGTCGGCGTTCCCACATTCGTGAATTGCGTTTTGAAGTTGCCGTCGCCGTCAAATACCTGGATGCGCTTGTTTCCCTCGTCGGCTACATACACGTTGCCTTGCGCATCGATCGCAAGGCCGTGGACGATGTTGAACTGGCCCGGGCCGGTTCCGCGCGATCCCCAGTTCCTGATCCACTTGCCGTTCTTGTCGTACTTGGCTACGCGCGAGTTGCCATAGCCGTCGGCCACATACACGTTGCCCGCCCCATCCCACGCGACGTCGGTCGGGCGCGAGAAAGTTTCGCCGGCCGGTCCTGCACCCGGCAGCGGCGCCGGGGCGCCACCGGCGGCGGCAGCCGGGGCTGCGGGGGCAGCCGGTTCCGGCTGTATGACGGGGATTCCCGACGGAAGCGGAGTAAGCCGCGCGGCGGGGACGGCCATCGCCTCCGGTTTACGGCTGAAGATCATCTGCACGCGGCCGTTCGTATCAAACTTGATGACCTGCGTCGACATTTGATCGACGATCCACACGTTGTCCTGCGGATCGACACGTACCTGCTGGGCCTGAAGAAGTCCGTACGCGCCCTGGGCGATCTCGCGCACAAACTTGCCCGCGCGATCGAACTGGAACAGCCGCGATCCACCGTGCGAAACCGCTCGAGCCGTCCCGAGCGTGATCGTGGGATTGCCCGTGCGCGTGTACACAAAGATGTCGCCGCGCGAGTTCGTCGCCACGCCAGCCACCTCGCCGAGGTGGATGTTATCGGGCATGGTCAACGGCATCGGGTTCGAGTCGAATTGAATAGTGGGAGCCTGCTGCGCAAAGAGCGTGCCCGCCGTTGCGGCAAGCGCCAGAGCAATAAGTACTGACAATGACCGTTTCATGTTGAACCTCCCGTGATCGCGCCGTTATCGGGCCGTTATCGAGACGATGAAGACGAGACCGGCTGCATTCTCGATGGACTCAGAATGATTTTCTGCGCCCGCCACGCGGAAATTTCCGACACGTACAGCTGATCGGGATTCCGGCAGTCGATTTCGTGCACCGTGCTGAATTCGCCGAGACCCTTGCCGGCCTTGCCGAACTTTCCGATGATCGTGCCGTCGAGCTCCATCTTGTAGATCTCGCCGGTAATGTCCCACGACGAGGCCGGCGTATTGCTGTCGGGATTCGAGTTCGACGCGAACAGGTACTGATGCGGGCCCGGCGAAATGCAGACCGCCCATGGGTTGCCCACGTTGTTGTAGGTTGTCTTCAGGGTCATGTCGTTGTTCAGGACGACGATTCGCTGGTTGCCGCGATCGGCGACATAGATGTTGCCCTGGGCGTCGGAGCTGATGGAATGCGGCGTGTTCAACTGATTCGTTCCGGGACCTCGCTCGCCCGCATACTGCGCGATGAATCGGCCGTTCTTGTCATATTTCACGGCGCGGGAGTTCACGTAGCCGTCGGAGATGAAGATGTTGCCCTGGGCGTCCCATGTGACGTCGGTCGGGCGTCCGAATCTGTACTTCTGGTTGAGCACCGGGCCGGCGGGCGTGACGGTCTGGACGGCGCCCGCCACAGGTTCCGGCCGGCGGCCGAGCACCATGACGACGCGTCCCTGAGGGTTGAACTTGATGACCATGTTCGTCCCCTCGTCGACGACCCAGACGTTGTCCTGCGGGTCGACGCGCACCTGATGCGCAAACTCAATGCCGTAGAGGCCGATGCCCCATTCCTTCAGGAAGTTGCCATTCGGGTCGAACTCGAACAGCCGCGTATCTCCGCTGCGGTGGAAAACGAACACGTTTCCCTTCGAGTTCGTGGCAATGCCGATGCCTTCGCCGAAGTAAAGATCCGCCGGCAGCTTGAAGAAATTCGGTACCGAGGTGTGAGGAATGACCTGAACATTCTCAGCCTTCGCCTTGTTCTGGGCTGCCAGTTGCACCGCACCCAGCAAAACGACCATACACAACGCCAGAATTCGCCTCATAGAACCTCCCAGATAAGATTTGGAGTGAAGCTGCAATCTATACCGAATGGCGGGATATTCCAAATTTTCCCCTCCTGTGGGCGCGGGGCTTCAGCCCCGTGCCTCTGAAGTTTGGATATTTTTCGGGGAGTGCGCAAAAAACTCCCCTCCTGGATTAGGAGGGGTGCCGTTCGCGCGTTTTTCAGCGAACGGCGGGGTGGTGTCCAATCCATTGATGATGCGAAGCCACCCTATAGATATTCGCGCAGCGCACCGATTTGAATGAGCGCTACGCGAGCATCCATAAGGTAGCTTCGCGTCATTGCGTACCACCCCGTCTGCGCCAATAAGGAACGGGATCATTCCCCTGGTGGCGCAGCCACCCCTCCTAACACCGGAGGGGAGTTCGGACTGGGAATTGTGGGGACAGAATCAGCGGCGAATCAGATTCTCCACATATTTGGCGAGAACGTCGAATTCCAGGTTCACCGGATCGCCCGGCCGCGCCGTCCTGAGATTGGTGTTGTCGAGGGTGTGGGGGATTATGGCGGCGGAAAAAACATTTGGCCCCCGCAGCGCCGCCACTGTCAGGCTGATCCCGTCAACGGCAATCGATCCCTTTTCGACGATGTACCGCGAATCGGGTGCTGCATACTCGACTTCGAGGTCCCAGTTGCCGCCGTGCCGGTCGAAGCCGCGAATCTGTCCCACGCCGTCCACATGACCCTGCACGATGTGGCCTCCGAATCGCGCGTCCGCCCGCATCGGGCGCTCCAGATTTACGATGGAGCCTTTGTTCAAACGGCCGAGGCTTGTACGGTCCAGGGTTTCATGCGAGAGATCGGCCGTGAAAACATCAGGGGTAACGGTGGTTGCCGTCAGGCAAACGCCGTTGACCGCGATGCTGGACCCGGCCTTCATGTCATCGAGCACCGCGCGGGCGCGGACCCTTATTGTTCGAAAGCCGCCTGCCTCGTCGAGGCCGACGATCTCTCCGACTTCTTCAATGATGCCTGTGAACATAACCCGTTAAAACGATGTCCGGTCCGGCGTGGCTGACCTGCCAGCCTTCGATGCCGATCGAATCGGCCAGCTTTTCGACGCCGGCGCCTCCGATGGCCGGAGTTTCCCGTCCGCCGAGTATCCGCGGCGCGATAAAGACGGCCATCTTATCAATGATTCCGTGCTGAAGCGCGTTGAAAGCCAGGTCCGGCCCGCATTCCATAAGGAAGGACTGCACCTCACGCCGGCAAAGTTCCCCGGTAAGGGCATCCAGGCTGTCCCGGAAAACCAGAGCGTCGGAGAATGTTTCAATACGCGCCCGCCGGTCGAGCACGACCTTAAGCAGGGGCCTCCGTCTCGGCAGGCCGGTGCGGTCGGTCAGCAGAGGTTGATCGGCGAGAACGGTTCCGCTGCCGGTCACGATGGCGTCGCATCGATGCCTCAGATTTTGGACCATTGCGCGAGACTCTTCCGATGTAATCCATCGCGACTCCCCCGTCCGCGTTGCGATCTTGCCGTCGAGCGTCATCGCGATCTTGAGGATTCCGAATGGCCGCTTTGAGGTCTTGTAAACGATGAATGCCTCATTCAGGCGCCGCGCCTCCTCTTCCATGAAGCCCGATTCCACGGTTATGCCCGCGTCACGCAGCATTGCCAGGCCTTTCCCGTTCACTTCCGGATTCGGGTCTTTCATTGCCGTGATTACGCGCGCCACTCCGGCATCGATCAGGGCCTTTGCGCAGGGGGGAGTGCGTCCGGCATGCGAGCACGGTTCGAGCGAGGTGTAGACGGTTGCGCCGCGCGCCCGTCCTCCAGCCTCGGCGAGAGCGATGACCTCCGCGTGGCGCATGCCGTCATAGGTGTAAAAGCCTTCGCCAACGATTTCACCGCTGTTGACGATGACAGCCCCCACCATCGCTCCCGGACTCGTGAGCCCGGCGCCTCTCTCGGCGAGTTCGAGGGTTCGTCGGATGTGGGTGTTGTGGTCCATATCGCGAGTACATTGTAGTGGTCTGTCCCCGAATTAGACCACTACCGTAGAATGGTGCCCATGACGGATGCACCGAAACCGGAAATCCAGCGGCTGCAAACGCTGCTTGAGACGGCACGGCTCCTGAATTCAACTCTGGAACTTCAGGAGCTCACGCGAATCATTCTGGAAGTGGTTCGCGCGGAAATCGCAGTGGAACGCATTTCCGTATTCGTGGTCGATCGTTCCCGGAATACGCTCCGGCAGCTGGTCGCGCAGGAAATCGAAGGCGAAGAAATTTCCCTGCCTGTCGGTACGGGAATCGCGGGAACGGTTGCAGCCACGGGTGAAGTCCTGGATATTGCAGACACGTATAACGACCCCCGCTTTGACCGCCAGTTCGATCGCAAGCTCGGTTACTACACAAATGACCTTTTCGCCCTGCCGGTGTGCAATCGTAAAGGAGACGTTGTTGGCGTTCTGGAACTGCTGAACCGTTTGCGGCCGATTACGCCGTCCGACCGCGAATTTCTTCTGGGCATTTCCGTTTACATTGGGCTGGCCCTGGAAAATTCAGTGCTTCACTCTCAGGTGCTTGCGAGGGAACAGGGAGAAAATGGCAGCCTGCCCGAGCGATCGCCGCAGGATACGGTTCAGATCGATGATCCGCTTATGTTCGCCATGGGCTACCTTGAACTCGCTCCGGAGCAACGCGATCTGCCGGGCGCCGCATGGAGCCATTTGCAGGATGTCCGCAACGGCATTACTGAGACGACGGCCGCTGCCCTTAAGTTTCGGGAATCCCTGGAGGAACGAATACAGGGATTTGCTCCGATGAAACTTGGAGACGAGTTGCGGCGGCTCAGCGAACTCCAGGCGGAGGAGTGGGACCGCAACAATATCAAGGTGACGTTGATCACAGAGGCCGCGCCCCCGGTGTACGCCGATGAGTTCGAAATGCGGCTCGTTCTGTCCTTCCTGATGAGGAATGCGGAGGCTGCCGTCCTTCGATCCGATTCAAAGCGGCAGCTTCGTATCCGCTCATGGTGCTCGGGCAAGAATGCTCTTGTTTTCATACACTACGACGGTCCTGCGGCTGAATTGAGCATGGGGCGGGGCTTCGCGATCGCGAATTCGATCGTGCGGAAACACAAGGGAGAGATTCGGTTGGAATCCACTCCGGAGGAAGGAACGGCCATCCTGATTGAACTGCCGGTTCTCCATCAGGTTCGGTTCGCTTCATGATTCCAGCACTTCGCGTATTTTGCGTGTCAGATCGCCGATTGAATACGGCTTGTTGATCAGGTGCACGCTCTTGTCGCTGACGCCGGTTCGGAGGGGGCCTTCTTCGGAGTACCCGGACATGAAGAGAATCCTGATCTCTGGGCGCAGGGCTTGAACGCGTTCCGCCAACTCCCATCCACCCATCCCGGGCATCACAACATCGGTGAGGAGCAGGTGGATTGGGACGTCGCCATCGTTCAGCAGTTGCAGCGCCTCTTCGGCGCTGCCGGCCGCGATCACCTTGTAGCCGGCGTGACCAAGCATCCACTTGACCACGTCCCGCAAATTTGCGTCGTCGTCCACGACAAGCACGTGCTCCGTGCCGTGTGCCGCCAATGGCGCCTCTTTGGCCCGGTCACCATCGGCCTCGACATCGGAAACCGGCACGTAGATCGTGAAGGCAGTGCCTTCGCCGGCTTTGCTCCAGACGTAGATGTCCCCGCCGCTCTGTTTGACAATGCCGTACACCGTCGCCAGGCCCAGTCCAGTGCCCTGCCCCTTCGGTTTGGTCGTGAAGAACGGCTCGAAGATCAGCGCCTGCGTCGCTTCGTCCATTCCGATGCCCGTGTCAGTGAGTGTGAGCATGACGTAGCGCCCCGGCGGGAAACCCGGGCGGGGTATTCTCGTCGTCTCGTCGAAAGCCACGTTCGCCGTCCGAATCGTCAGCGTCCCTCCTTTCGGCATGGCATCGCGGCTGTTGAGCGCGAGATTCAGGATGACCTGCTGGAATTGCTCCGGATCGACGGTAACGTTTGAGAGATCGGTCTCCATCTCGACGACAAGCCGGATTTGCTCACCCAGCGCCCGCCGCAGGAGCGTCTCCGCCTCCGACACGACTTCGTTGAGGTTCACGACCGAGGGCCGCAGGATTTGCTTCCGGCTGAACGCAAGCAACTGCCGGGTAAGCGCGGCCGCGCGTTCTCCAGCGTTCAAAATGCTGGCCAGCCTCTCCTGCACGGGAGAATCTTTAGGGATCTCCGTCGAGGCGAGTTCCGCAAGGCCGTTAACGATCGTGAGGAGGTTATTGAAGTCATGCGCGATACCGGCGGCGAGCTGGCCCACGCTCTCCATCTTCTGGGCCTGGCGGAACTGCCCTTCCAATACCATTCGCGTGGAGACATCCCTGACGGATGCGGCCACAAGCAGTCCGTCCTCCGTCTCGATGGGGGCGAGGCCGATCTCCACCGGAAATTCGGCGCCATTTTTGCGTAGGCCGCGCAGGCTCAGGCGGCCCGCTCCCATCGCGCGGTTCGTGCCCGCCAGCATAAACTGGCCGCGAAGTCCGACGTGCTGGCGCCGCATTGCTTGAGGCATGAGGACCTCGACCGCCTGGCCGTCCAGTTCCGCGCGCGTCCAGCCGAACATCTCCTCGGCCGCCCGGTTCACCCGCTGGATACGGCCCTTCCGGTCGGAGATCACCACGGCGTCCGGCGCGAACTCGAACACGCCGATGAACCACGCCTCGGTGCGCCGGCGTTCGAGCTCCACGGCGACCTGGGTGGCGAAGAGCGTCAGGATCGCCAGCATGCTCTCGGAGTTGTCGAGCGAATTCCGGCTCATGACGCCAACGCTGCCGACGATTTTGTTTTCGGAGTCAATCATAGGCATTGCGGCGTAGCTGTTGGCGCCGAGTGCGATCGAAATAGAAAACGCGGGAAAATGGTGCCGTAGATCCCTGGGGACCACCGTCGCGCGGCCATGGATCGCCCGCTCGCACGGGGTTCCGGCCAGCGCCCACTCGGTCAGCGGCTGGACGTGCCCGTCCACAAAGAGACCCTTCGTATGGACCCATGATCCATCGTGCTTCAGGGTGTTCACAAAGCCGATCTCCACACCTAGACTTTCGGCGAGATTCGCGGCAGCCTGGCTGAAATAGTCGTCCCCCGCCGCGCGCCGCAGCGTGGAGAGGTCTTCGAGCGCCGCTCGGTACTGCCGCTGGGAGGTGATGTCGGTAATGGCGCCGATGTACCCCGTGAGCGCGCCTTTCGAGTCATGTTGCGCGCGGGCCTCGCCGATCACCCAGGACACGTTACCGTCGGGCCGCTTGAATCGGTATTCGCTTCGAAATGCCCGGCCCCTCCGCGTCCATTCCGTCCACTCTCTCACGACTCTGTCGCGATCGTCCGGATGAAGCGATTGGGTCCATCCATTTTCGCGGGCCTCTTCGTTATTGAGGCCCGTGATCTCGGTCCATCGGCGATTCACCGTCAGATAGGCGCCTGCCGGATCCGTATGAAAGATCCCGACGGGTGACACCTCCGCTAGGGCGGTGAACGCCGCCCGCGACTCGGCAATGGCGTTCTCCGCTCGCTTGCTATCGGTGATGTCGCGGCACACGGCGAGCCAGACCTCGCCGAAGAAGGGGTGCGTGAAGGCCGATGCCGAAACCTCCCTCCAGATGAGCGCGCCGTCCTTCCGGACGCTGGCGATCTCGCCCCTCCATTCGCCCTTTCCGGCCAGTTCCCGGATCATTTCGACGGATGAGTGGACGGGGCCGTGCCCGGAAGGGGCGTCGAGCCGGGAAATCGGCATGCCGATCAACTCCGTTCCACTGTAGCCGAACATTTTTTCCGCGCCCGCGTTGTTGTAAACAATGGTGCTGTCCTCCGCGCGGATGAGCAGCACCGCCTCGGACAAGTGCGCGAGCATCCTCGCCTGGAGGCGCATGTCTTCTTCCAGCGTTGTCCGGGCGCCGATGCGCTGGTGATGGTACCGGTCGGGGAGCGCCGGGGCGATGGCCCCGAACCGTTCGACGATCGTGAACGTGCCGTCGGCTGCGCAGCGGGAGAGATAGGTATTGACCATCGCGTGCTGCGTTTCGGGCTCCATGTGCACGAGCCCCTGAGGAGCCTCGATGGTGACGGTTCGCAGAGCGCCGATCAGCGCTGCGGGATTGAGGGAGCCTGCGTCGTTGGCCGCCCGCGCAAAGGCTTTGACGCAGATGTAGGCGCCCTCGCCGAAATTTGTCATGATGCCGTTTCCATGCGGCCAGATCCCGGTGACGCCCGGGTATGCAGCCAGCCGGTCCATGAAACTCCGATTCGCCGCCGTGTCCACGGTCATGAAGTATGTGTTGCTGGAATACAAACCCTCGCGGACGTCAGGCGGCAGGCTGCTGGCCATCATTTCGTCGTAGTGACCCATCACGACGACTATCCGCTTTTTCAGCCCGCGCCCGGCGAAGTGGGTCAACAGGCGTAGCTGGTCGGCGCCGGCAAAGTAGGGTACGAAGACGTCCGGCGCCGCGCCGGCTACCCGATCGAGCAGGCTGTCGATTGCCGCGTCGTCCACGCCGAGCGGGAAGTATTCCTCTCCGGCCACTTTGCCGCCTGCCGCCTCAAGAGATCGTTTGGCCGCGGCTATGGAGCCTCGCGGCCACTCGTAGTTGTTGCCGGCGAAGAACATGCGCCCTCCGTGGGTCTTGAGCATGTACGGAATCATGCGGTCGATCTGTTGGTTGGGCAGCGCGGCGAAATGGAAAAAATAGCGGCTGAGGATGCTTCCTTCGTAGAAGGAAAAATTCAGATAGGGCGTCTTCCGCGGCTCGGCCACTCGATAGGCCACGGCGATGCGCGAATTCGACAGCAGGTTGCCGACGATCGCCATGCACTTATGCTGCTTCAGCAGCTTCTCAGCGGCGTCCACGGCGCTCTCGGGCAGGCTGCCGTCGTCCTCGACGACGATCTCGAGCGGCCGCCCCCCCACTCCACCCTGTTCGTTAACTTCTTCGCAGGCTATTCGCGCGGCGCGGACGATTTCCGCTCCATACATGCTAACCACTCCGGTAAGCGGCGGCATGAGACCCAGCCGGACGGTATCAGTCAAGACTCCCTCCAAGATTTCTTCCAAGTCCCTACAGGGATTATAGAGTAGGACAGGCCAATGAAATTACGGGCAAAATTCACCGCCTGCCCGGACCTGCCGGCTCGCGCCACGTATAGCCGGAAGTATGCCTGAAGGAAATGGGCCGCCTGGGATCGATCAGTTGTCATTTCTCAAGCAGTCCCTCTCCCTCGGGGAGAAGGTGGGCCGAAGGGCCGGACGAGGTTTTAGAGCGTCACGCCGCGAACAGCGACTCCACGAAATCCTCGGGTGAGAACTCCACCAGGTCGTCCATTTTTTCGCCGACGCCGACAAAGCGGATGGGAATCTTCAGATCCCTGGCAATTGCCGTCACGACGCCACCCTTGGCGGTGCCGTCCAGTTTGGTAAGGACCAATCCCGTGACTCCGGCGCTTTTGGCAAACTCCCGGGCCTGCGTCAGGCCGTTTTGTCCCGTTGTGGCGTCGAGCACCAGCAATACTTCGTGCGGGGCGCCGGGGACTTCGCGCGCCGCAATGCGGGTCATCTTTTCGAGTTCCGCCATCAGGTTGTGTTTGGTGTGGAGCCGGCCGGCGGTATCCACGATCACGTAATCGATCTTGCGCGCCTTGGCGGACTGCAGCGCATCGAAAAGGACGGCGGAGGGATCCGCGCCCGCCTTTTGTTTCACGATCGGTGAATCCGTCCGTCCGGCCCAGATCTCCAGTTGCTCGACGGCGGCCGCACGGAAGGTGTCGGAGGCGCACAGCATGACTTTCTTGCCGCTGGTCTTGAACCGATTCGCGAGCTTGCCGATAGTTGTGGTTTTCCCTACGCCGTTCACGCCCACCATCAGAATCACGAACGGGTTGCCCTCGGCCACTTCCCTGGGCGGCGTGTAGTTGACGTTGAGAATCTTCCGAAGTTCTTCCTTGAGCACAGTGCGCAACTGGCCGGGATCCCGGAGGATCTGCCGTGAAACCTGGTCGCGAATGGAATTGAGGATTTCGGTTGTCGTGCCGACGCCGATATCGGCTCCGATCATGACCGCTTCCAATTCTTCAAGCAGGTCGCCATCGATTTCTTTTTTCCCTTCGACGAGGTCCTGGATGCGTTCTGTAAAGTTTTCCTTTGTCTGCGTGACGGCTTGCCGGATCTTCTCGAGAACCGTTGGTTCTTTCTTTTTGGTCCCGAACAGGGTTGTGAATTCCATTACTCCTCTTTCAGCCTTCGCTCCATCAAATCATCGATCGCGTCCTGAGGTTTCAGGCCCTCATGCAAAACCGAATACATCTTTTCCGCGATCGGCATTTCGACCGACAGCTTGCGAGCGAGCTCGACGGTGGACTTTGCGGTCTTCACGCCTTCCGCCACCATGCGCATGCTCGCAATAATCTCATCAATCTTCTGTCCGCGGCCCAGCGCTACGCCGACCCGCCGGTTCCGGCTGAGCGTCCCGTAGGATGTGAGCGCCAGATCTCCCAGGCCTGCAAGGCCGAACAGCGTTTCCCGGCGTCCGCCGCATGCAACGGCCAGTCTCGTGATCTCGACGAGGCCGCGAGTGATCAGGGCGGCCGTGGTGTTGGAGCCCAGCCCAAGGCCTTCGACCACGCCGGCCGCGATCGCGATGACGTTCTTTACCGCCGCTCCGATTTCCACTCCAACGATGTCGGCATTCGTGTAGAGCCTGAACCTCGGCGTGGACATCTCCTTCTGCAGAAAGACGCGCAACTGTTCGGAGGCCGCCGCAACCACAAGGGCCGTGGGCTCTCCCCGCGCGACTTCAGGGGCGAACGTCGGACCGGAGATCGCCGCCACTTGCGGCGTGAAGACAGGTCCGATGACGTCGGCCACGACTTCCGACATTCGCATCAGCGTCCCGTTTTCGATTCCTTTCGCCGCGCTCACGAAGAACATGCCGGGCTCCAGACACGGCAGCATCCCGGAAACGACGGACCGCAGAACATGCGAGGGAACCGCAACAATGACGATTTGCGCTCCATGGAGCACTTCCGGCATCGCGTTGCTCACGCGGACCGTTTCCGGAATGCGTGCCGACGGCAGATAGAGCGGGTTCTCTCGCGTCGCCGCTATGGTTTCGACCAGGTACGATTCGTAAGCCCAGAGCCGCACCTCGCGCCCGGCTCCCGCCATCGTGATTGCGAGAGCGGTTCCCCAACCGCCGGCGCCGATAATCGCAATGGGAGAATTCATCGTATTCAACATGTAAGCCCCAATTCCCCTCCTGTCTTAGGAGGGGTGTCTGCGCCACCGGCGCAGACGGGGTGGTACGGAACGGCGCGAAGCGACCTTTGAATCGGTACGCTTCGCGATTGTCTACAGGGTGGCTGCGCGTCGTATACACCACCCCGCCGTTCGCTAAAAAACGCGCGAACGGCACCCCTCCTAATCCAGGAGGGGAGTTCGCGCGAGCGGATATTCCTTGAGCTTATTGTATATCGCGCCTTCGGGACGGAGCGTGCTCTGGACGAGGTAGAAGCGATCCGCCGTGAAGGAACCGAATTCGTGCGTTTCGTATTTGGCCGCGGCGGTCACGAGAGCGGAATCGATCCGGGACTCGCGTGACCGGGCCATCGTGATATGAGGCCGGAAGGCGCGGTTTTCTTTTTCAATGCCGATCCGTTCGAGCCGTGTATCCAGTGCTTCCGCAAGACCCTCCATGCCGGGAGCTTCCATCCCGACCCAAAAGACCCGCGGCGATCGGCTGCCCGGAAAGAAGCCCACGTTCCGGACCGTCACTATAAGAGGCTTCGAGCTCACTGCCGCGATTGCCAGATCGATCTCTTCGATCTTCGGCTCGGCGACTTCACCGATGAATTTCAGGGTGATGTGAATGGATTCGGGATTGACCCATCTTGCCGTGTCCGTCACCGGCCGCAATTCCTTCTGCAAATGCGCCAGCGCCTTGCGGATGTCGTCGGGAAGTTCGATGGCGATAAATAGCCGCATCAGTTAAATCTTCAGGAGCAGGCGCCGGACCAGGTCGAGCGCGGCCTGCGCCGCCTGCCGCCTTACGCGGAGCCGGTCTCCCGGAAACAGGAATCGGCGGTGTTCGGTTCCGGCCGGCGTAGCGACTGCCACATGAACAGTGCCCACGGGTTTTTCGGGAGAGCCGCCCGCCGGACCCGCAATACCGGTGATGCCCACTCCAAAAGTCGTCCTGGCTCGCTCGCGGATTCCGTCCGCCAGACCTCGCGCAACTTCGGCGCTCACGGCGCCCTGCATTTCCAGCAACAGCGGCGGGATTCCAGTCAGCTCCATTTTCGAGTCATTGCTGTACACCACGACGCCGGACATGAAATAGCTCGAGCTGCCCGCGACATTGGTCAGCATTTCCGACACAAGCCCGCCCGTACACGATTCGGCAACCGCAATGGTGGCGTTCTTCAACACCAGCAGCGTTCCAACGACTTCCTCGAGCGATTGTTCCGAACGCGCGAATATGAAGTCGTCGAGCGCCTGGTCGATTTGCCCGCCCAGTTCCCGCAGCAGCTTTTCTGCTTCTTCCTGGGTTTTGGCGCGGGCTGTCAGCCGCACATCCACGGCGCCGGGCTTGGCCAGGATCGTCGTTTCCGGGTTCTTGTATTTCGTATAGATCGGCGCGATGCGCGCATCGAGGGTCGACTCGGCCAGCCCCGTGGTGCGGTAGACGGACCGCGCCAGCGCCACGCTGCCCGCCAGTTTCTGCAGGCGGGGGAAGCAGGCCTGTTCGAACATCGGCTTCAATTCCGAGGGCGGCCCCGGCAGAAGCACAATGTGATTCTGTTCATGGGAGATCCAGAGTCCAGGCGCCGTTCCATGGTTGTTTGGAAGAATGTCGGACCCCGTAAGGACGAGTGCTTGCCGGGCGTTGTTTGGCGGCATGGCGACACCGCGCGCTTTGAACCGGGTTTCGATCTTTGCGAGCACTTCGTCGTTCAGGACAAGCTGGCGCTGCAGAAGGCGCGCCAGGACTTTGCGGGTCACGTCGTCTTCGGTGGGGCCGAGGCCTCCGGTGGTGATCAGGATCGGCGTCCGTTGAAGCGAGGCGCGAATGGTGTCTTCAAGGTAGTTTTCATCATCGCCGACGATGGTCTTTGTCATGACCGGAATGCCAATGGCGTTGAGCTGTTCGGTGAGATAGATCGAATTGGTATCGACGAATTGCGGCGTCAGCATCTCCGAGCCGATTGCGATGATTTCTGCGGATAGCATTTGCTACGGCAATGGCTTGCCGATGATGCCGAGTTTTACCCGGTAGAGCGATCCCGCGTCGGCGACCATGAGGTTTTCCTTGTAGTCGAACGCGAGGCCGACAAGGCTCAGGCCCGCGACGATCAACTCCGGTTTGCCGGGATCGCGGAACCGGAAAATGCCGCGCCGTCCGCGATGCGAAGCGACCGCATAAAGACTGCCTTCAATATCGAAAGCAAGACCCTGCGGCCTGCCCAGGCCCGTGAAGAACCGCCCGACCTCGCCGCTTGGCGAAATGCGATAGATGCTGTCAAAACTCGAAGTCGTGGGTCCGGCAACGTAAAGGTAATCATCGAATCCGAAGGCCAGGTGGTAGGCGGCAATGCTCGGTTCGAGTGTGGCGTAGACGAAGATCTCGCGATCCGGGCTGACTTTGAAGATGCTGCCGTTCCGGTCGCCTACATAAAGATTGCCTTCGCGATCGAACGCAATACCTGTCGCGACGCCCATTCCTTCAATGAACGTGGTGGTCCGGCCCGCCGGATCCACCGTATAGACATTCCCTTCGAAACGGCTCGAAACGAAGAGGTCGCCGGTTATTCCGAACGCCAGTCCCGTGGGATTCATGATCTCCGTGGCAAACGGCGTAACCGCGCCCTTTTCCGTCACCTTGTAAATCGATACCGGGGACTTCTGGCCGCGACGCCCGCTATAGGTGACATAGACGTTGCCTTCGCTGTCGACTGCAGGATTGGCGACCGGATGAACATTGCCCGCGAGCTTCCTTCCCACTTCGTAAGGGAATGGGATGCTGCTGTCGCCGTTGCTGGCGACGCTGAGCTCGTGCGTCCCGGTTTCAGCCGAGGATTCGGGGACTCTCACAATGACATGGTCACTCGACGCCAGCGTGACCTGGGCGCCGAAGTCTCCGAACCGAACCTCCGGCTGGGTGGTTTCGCGAAGTTCCAGTCCCGAAAACTCGATGACCACTTCGCCGCCGGGCAGCGCAGCGCGAGGAGTGACGTTCTTGATGGTTATGTTGCTCACTTCAGTTTGTTATCCGAACACGTACTGCAATAGTGTCAGCGCCGCCAATGCGTACAACCCTGCTCCAACATCGTCGGCAATGACGCCAACGCCTCCCTTGAGGGTCTCCATGCGGCGCAGGGGAAAAGGTTTGGTTATATCGAATAACCGAAACAGTCCGAATCCCAAAAGGATGTAGATGGCCGGCAACTGGAATCTGCCGGCCGCCGCGGCGAATGTGATCATTTGTCCGATGACTTCGTCGATCACAATGCGCTGACAGTCATGTCCGTAAAGCGCCTCGACGCGGTATGACGCCCACGTGCCTGCAACGAGGAAAAAAATTATAGCATGCGGATAATACGCGCCCGCCTGCAGTCCTTCGATTCCGAGATAGATAAGGACGCCGACTACCGACCCCGCTGTTCCCGGCGCTTTCGGCAGGAACCCGGCCCCTCCGGCCGTGGCTATGGCAAGAGCAACGCGATCTCCGAACGTGAGGGGCTTACTCGTCGTCCTGGTCGTTTCCATTCGCCTCGTGGGATGTGCCGGACGGTCTTTCAGAAGTCGGCAGCCGATAGCGTTCGCCGGCCCATGCGCCGAGGTCGATTAACTTGCAGCGTTCGCTGCAGAACGGGCGAAATCGATTGTTCTCGTACTCGGTTTCACGTTTGCAGGTGGGACACTTCATACACGATTCAAAAGGCCTGTGGGCGCCGGGCTTCCAAACTCCCCTCCTGTTTTAGGAGGGGTGGCTGCGCCAAAGGCGCAGACGGGGTGGTATGGAATGGCGCGAAGCCACGTTATGGATGCTCGCACAGCGCTCCACTTCAACCGGTGCGCTGCGCGACTATCTATAAGGTGGCTTCGCAGCATGTACACCACCCCGCCGTTCGCTAAAAAACTCGAACGGCACCCCTCCTGATCCAGGAGGGGAGTTTTTGCGCTACCCTCCTGTCGGGGCTTCAGCCCCGCGCCCACAGGTAGATTACAGTATTTTTCCAATAAGGTCGTATTCCAGACTCTCGGTAATCTCGATCGGATAAAACTCGCCGATTACGGGCTCCCGGTCATTCGTATCGTTGATGAGGACATGGCCGTCGATTTCCGGGGCCTGCGTTTGCATGCGGCCCTGCAGCAGAAGATCCGACTCATCGGAACGTCCTTCAAAGAGCACTTCCACGCTCCGGCCAACCATCGCCTGAAGTTTCTTCTTCGAGATCTTCGCCTGTTGTTTCATCAGCTGGTTACGGCGCCGGACTGCCGTTCGGCGGGGAATCTTGCCATCGAGATCGAACGCGCCCGTTCCTTCTTCGTCGGAATAAAGGAATACTCCAACGTTGTCGAAACCGGCATTGTTGACGAAAGTGAGCACTTCGTCGAAGTCCTGCTCGGTCTCTCCCGGAAAGCCGGTAATGAACGAAGTGCGAATTCCGGCGTCCGGCATCAGTTTTCGAATTCCCTCGACCTGGCGCTCGTATATATCCCGATTTCCACCGCGAAGCATCCGGTCGAGCACCTTTCGGCTCGCATGCTGGTACGGTATATCGAAATACTTGCAGAGGCGTTCTTCTTCGGCGACCAGCCGCACCAACTCGCCGGTGACAGTGTTGGGATAGCAATAGAGGAAGCGGACCCAGCGCAAGCCATCGACCTTCACCAGTTCGCGCAAAAGCATTGTGATTCCGTCAGGCAGGCCAATGTCTTTGCCGTATGCCATTGTGTCCTGCGAAACGATGACCAGTTCGCGGACGCCCTGTTCGGCCAGGCGCCTGGACTCCGCGGCCAGGTCGCGGATACTTCGGCTTCGGAAACGGCCGCGGAAACCCGGAATTGCGCAGAACGTGCAGACGTGATCGCAGCCCTCCGAGATCTTGAGATATGCCATGTACGACGGCGTGGTCAGGATTCTCGGTATGGTGGGCACTTCTTTCGACGTGTAGAGCGCGTCGATGGATACGTCCGGAAAGGCATGGCTCGAATCGAGCTGCACGGCCTCCATGATCCGGCCGAGCTCGTCGGGTCCGAAGGCGAAATCGATTTCGGGAATCTGCTCCCGGATCTGCGCCCGATAGCGCTCGGCGAGGCATCCGGCCACGACAAGCTTTTTGCAGTTGCCCTGCGTCTTGAGCTCCGCCATCTCGAGGATTGCGTCGATGGATTCCTGCTTGGCGCTGTCAATGAACCCGCAGGTGTTCACGACAATGACGTCGGCGTCTTCCTTGTTGGGAGTGATCGAGTAGCCATGCCGGGCAAGCGTGCCAAGCATGACTTCGCTGTCCACAAGGTTTTTGGGACAGCCAAGGCTGACGAATCCTATTTTTGGCGCTTTGGTTTCGGACATTACGGCGAGAATTCTTCTTTCATCTGTAGCATTGTAGCATCCGATGAGGGATAGCCCGCCGTTACGACCGCGCGCCTTTCAAATCCCGGATCGTTTGTTCCAGCAGCTTGAACTCGGTTGCGGACACCGGTACGCGGCCGTATCGCGATTTTTCGAAGACCTGCAGGGCTTTCGTGAGGATGGAACGGCGGGTGGGATCCTGCAATCCGAATATCCATTCGCGCCATGTCTGCATCGGCCGCCGCTTTTCAGCGCGGCGTTCTGCAAGCCGCGCCGCCCGGTAAAACAGATGCTCCACCACTTCGACGTCCGCCACAGTGTCCTGGCCCTTGCGCAGCCTGTGGATCTGAATCCGTGTGCGGATCTGCTGCCGGTGGTTGAAGGCGAAGGTCGATCCGATTGCGAGCGCGGCCAGGATCCAGAACCAGCCTGTCTCCACCCAACCGCGAATCCTTTCCATAAGACGATCTGAAGCGATCTGTCCGCGGCCGACCCAGCCGTCGGCACGCTCGCGCATGGAAGCCTGGATCGATTGAACGTTGTCCTGGGCGCTTCGGAAAAGCTGCATCTGCGCGTCCGTGTCGTAAATCAGGATGTAGGAATTCCAGAACAACTCCGCGGCATCGATGTACATCGAAAGCTGCGAGATGAGGTTCATTTCACGGTGATTCGGATCCGGCGGTGTCGGGTCGAACTCCGTCCAGCCCTGTCCAGGCAGGTAGACCTCGACCCAGCTGTGGGCATCGGACTGCCGGATGATGTAATTGTTGCCGACCGGATTGTATTCACCCGTCAGGAAACCGTTCACGAGGCGGGTTGGAATTCCGGCAGTGCGCAGCATGATCGCCATGGACGAGGCGAAATACTCGCAGTGTCCCGACTTCGCTTCGAAAAGGAACGTAGCCAGGGGCTGCGGTCCCGGCGTCCAGTTCAGGTTCAGGCTGTAAGCGAAGTTCCGCTTCAGATGGGCTTCCACGAGCGATGCTTTCTCGAAAGTGGAGCGGGCTCCCGCGGTGACCTGCTGCGTCAGTTCCGATACTCGCGGGTCGAGGTCCGGCGGGACCTGGAGATACCGCAGGCTGATGTCGTCTGGAATCGTTTCTTCCGGCGAGAATAAACCTCCGAAACGCGGGCGGTCCGGGACTTCGGAAAGCACCTGGTACTGGACGCGGCGCACCGACTGGAATCGCAGGTACACGCCGTCGTCATTGTCGGCTTCGAGCGCCTGCAGGCGGCCGGATATCGAACGAATCTGATGCGGTCCGAAGAGCGTGGTTGTCGCCAGGGGCTCGAGCAGAATCTCGTATTTCAATTGGCCGCCGGAATTCTCGAGCGGCTGGATCCGGAACTGTTCATCGGGTGTAGGCCGGATCCGCCTGCGCGACCGGTCGGTCTTGTACCAGTTGTGGCCGTCGAAGGAATCCAGCGAGATTCCGCGCCACTTCACGATTGTCGAGGGGCTTCCGCTGATCGGCGTCGCGCGCATGACGACGGCCGAACTCAGCTTTACCTGGCCGATGTCTCCCAGTTGAACGCTTTCCGTAAAACCCGACAGCAGCAACGACTCCACCGCCGCGCGGCTGAAATAACCCGTACCCATGCGGGGAATAATCAGGAAGATGCCGATTCCCGTAATGATGATCCATGTCGTGGCCCACAGGCTCATGCCCCCAAGCGGGGCGGCGACCTGTTGCGCATTCAGGGCGGCAGCGCTTCTCTCCGAACGGTACATGTCGAAGCTCATCAGCGTGGAGACCAGGGCTACGAGGAACAGGAACAGCGTGGCCACGAACGACATGTCGATTGTGAGCGACGATGCCGCCAGGATCTGGAGAAACGAAAGAATGATGAGGTAGAGATAGTCCTTGTCGGTCTTTTCCTGAAACAGCTTTGCCAGTTCGAGAAACAACACCATGTGAATGGTGGCGGGAATGAAGGAACGGGACAGTATGAAGATGTCGAGAATGAAGAACGCCACGTAGAAGCAGGAAAGGAAAAACGCGCGCCGCGGCGAAACCAGCGGCGGCAGGCCTTTGAGCGTCCAGTAGACGCTGACCAGGAAGCCGGTTGTGAACACCACTACGGATGGCGTGTCCAGCCGCCCCGTCAGTGCCAGCGCAACGAACGCGCTGATGATCAGGGCATGACAGGATATTTGAAAATATCTCTTCATGGCTGCTTCTACGTCTTCCTGCAGGCTTTCACAAACTTCATCTCAGCGAGAGCGCCAGGGCGCCCTCATTCCGACGGACGTCCGGATAGCTGGCTGTATCCGAGAACTGCACCAGCGCAAGATACTCCAAAATGGAGTCCAGCAACACTTCCGAGCTGCCGTATCCGGTCTCCCATTCGTCGGATATCAATGCGACCTCGATTCCGGAATTTATCAGATGAAACGCCAGCGATGCCGTCCGCGAGACCAGCGCCTCGAACTTTGCGGCTTCGCCCACATGTCCAAATCGATCGAATGCGAGAATGACGCGCCGGCTTTCCTCAGCCGCATACTCGCGCGTCTTCAGCAGGGCCGTCTTTGCCGAAGCCTTCCAGTGCACGTTGCGCGCGCTATCGGAGGGAACATAATTGCGAATCAGGTACAGATCATTGCCCAATCCTCGTTCGAAACGCTGATTGGTGCCCTGTATATCCAGGACGGAAATATCGAGTTCTTTCTGGGGAATAATCTCGGGATAACAGATGCACTCGGTTTCGATGCGGTACTTCTTGTCCTTGTAGAAGAAGCCAAACGGGTATCGCGACCCGACTCTCACTTCATCGAGCTTGTAGCTGCCGCGTTGCGAGATTTTGGCTTCCCGGATCTGTCCTGCACTGCTGCTGGAACGGATAACCGGAAAGTAAAAAGTTTCAAAGTGGAGCGGGCTGTCCTTGGAAGACGCGATGTTCAGGGAAAAGCTCGGAAAGAGCCGCTTCGGGTTCTGCAGTTGAATCGAGATCGGAAAAACCTCTCCGGCAAAGCACCTCGACGGGCATCGCACTTCGATGCGCAGGAACCTCAGGTTCAATCCCGACAGGAACCCCGACAGGAGCATCACCGCCAGCAGGGCCGACAGGACCATATATAAAAGGTTGTTGTTGGTATTGATGGCGGCAAACAGGACCACGGTCAACGCCCCGAAATAGATCCAGCCTTCGCGCGTGATCTGGTAGCGCGAGAAAAAGGGGAGCCACTCCCAGTCGACGCCGGAAGCAAGCCTGGGGACGAACCGGATGCCGACCCAGATCGCGATGCTCAGGGAAATCAAAGCGGAAATGCCCGAGGCGATCATGCGTCCGTCGCGTGTGGCGCTCGAGGAATACAGGGCGGCGGTCATGGCGATCGAGAGGAGGCCGATCGAGGTGAGGAAGTTCTTCCACATTGGCCGTATTGGCGTTGGTCGCATTGCGCCTCCGCCTCAGGCCGGTACGGATACTAGTTCGAGAATGTCCTTGAGGACCGACCGGGAATCCATTCGCGCCCGGGCTCCGGTGCGCTTCAGGACAAGGCGATGTGCGAACACGGGCTGCGCGAGGTGCTTGATGTCGTCGGGAATAACGAAGCTTCGGCCATGGAGCAGCGCAAATGACTGCGTGGCCCGGAACAGGGCGACGCTTCCACGCGGGCTGATGCCCAGTTCGATTTCCGGATGATTGCGCGTGGTGTTCACCAATCGGATGATGTAATCCACTATTTCTTCGGAAATGTGAATCATGCGGCTTTCATCCTGCAGGGACACGACCTCGGCCGGCGTCAGCACGGGCTGGAAGGTATGGTGGCTGTGTCCGTTGGTGTGCCGCTTCAGGATGTCTCTTTCCGCGGCCGGATCCGGATAACCCATTTCGATCCGCATCAGGAACCGATCGAGTTGGGACTCCGGCAACGGATAGGTGCCGTGGTGCTCCACCGGGTTCTGTGTCGCCAGGACCATGAAAGGGCGGGGAAGCGAATAGGTGGCGTTCTCGATCGTCACCTGGTTTTCGTTCATTGCTTCCAGCAGCGCGCTCTGTGTCTTGGGAGTGGTGCGGTTGATCTCGTCGGCCAGGATGATGTTGGCGAAGATCGGTCCGTGCTTGAACTCGAACTCATTCATCTTCGGGTTGTAGACCGAAACCCCGAGAACATCGGATGGCAGCAGGTCGCTCGTGAACTGAATGCGGTGGAACCGGCAATCCAGGGACCGCGCCAAAGCGTGTCCCAGCGTGGTTTTACCGACACCCGGCACGTCCTCGATCAGGAGATGGCCCTCGGCCAGCAGCGCCACAATCGCAAGCTCGATCGTTTCCTGCTTACCCTTGATGGTCTGGCCGATCGCCTGCCGAAGCGCTCCAATCTTGTCGTGCGTGGCTGTTTCTGCGGTTTTCATGGGTACCCGGCGATTCTAGCATGAGGGCTGAGTCAAAATTGGAAGCCGTTTTTGCCTGGGGTTCCCGTGCTCACAGGTAGACCACACGACTCTTTTGCCGGGGCCTGTGATTTGAATACCGTAATCGGTTATTGTTCTTGTCTGAGGTAGTGCATGGACAAACGGACGATTGAGGTTCTTGAGGAGTTGCAGAAGCAGCTTCAACACGTGGATTCGGTCAGCGAGGCCGATCGGCCGATTGTCGAACATCTGCGCCAGGATATTGAATCGTTGCTCGCGAACTCGGGCAAGGCTCCCGCGCCCGGTTCCGATTCCGTCGTGACCCGCCTTGAGGATGCCGTGGAGCGCTTCGAGGTTTCTCATCCGGCCCTGACAGCAGTGATGGGCCGTGTGATCAAGTCGCTCGGCGACATGGGAATCTGAAGTTTGATCTCGCCGGTCTCGCCTGGCGCGGTTGACATGTCTGGCCGACTTGAACGAAACTCGACCGTCTGCGGGATCATAGCTCAGTTGGAAGAGCGCCTGCTTCACACGCAGGAGGTCACAGGTTCGAGCCCTGTTGGTCCCATTTCGAATCAAATCGCCCGGCCCGGCATTTCGCCGGTTCTCTTGTGAAATAACATGGGCGATTTATCCGAGTTTCTCGCTACGCTTCTTCGCAGTTGGGGGACTCTGGCTCCCCTCGCGATTGTCCTTGCAGGATTTGTGGATGGGATAATCGTAGTCGGTTTCTTCGTGAACGGCGCCCTGCTATTCACAGTTGCGGTGTACTTCCTTTCGCAGGAAGCTGTGTCGTTCCCGGAACTTGTCTTCTACGCTCTGCTCGGCGCCTCCCTGGGTGATCATACGGGTTATTGGATCGGCAAGAGCCTGGGCAACCGGCCTTTTTCCTGGTGGCCTCTCAGGAAGAGACCTGACCTGCGGGCAAAGATGGAGCACTGGCTGGCGAAGCACGGCGCTTTGAGCCTTACAGCCGGAAGATTCTTTGGTCCGACACGGTCGCTCGCACCGTTTCTTGCCGCCGTTTTCGGGATGAAGTACCGGGCATTTGCATATGGCGACTTGTTTGCCTGCGCGACGTGGGTCATTCTTTGGAGTATCGTTGTCCTGCTCGTGGTAAATGGGTATTTGTCTCTAACTGGTTAATGTCCGAACCTCCCGATAAACCAAAGCGGCGTCCACGCTACAGCGGCAGGAATCCGCGTCACTTCGCCGACAAATACAAGGAGCATGCTCCGGAGCAATATGCCGAGGACATCGCAAAGGTGCTCGCGAGCGGAAAGACGCCGGCCGGTACGCATCGTCCCATCATGGTTCGCGAAATCCTCGAGGTACTCGCTCCCAGGGCCGGTGACCTTGCCGTCGATTGCACTCTCGGCTACGGCGGCCATGCCCAGGCGCTTCTCGCGGCGATCCAGCCGGGCGGACACCTGATCGGTCTCGATATCGATCCCATCGAACTTCCCAAAGCGGAGGCGCGCCTTCGGCAACTGGGGTTTGGTCCGGAAAGTTTCACGGCTCATCGAATGAACTATGCGGGCCTTGCCAAGGTTCTTCCGAGTCCTGCCGACCTGATTCTCGCGGACCTCGGCCTTTCATCAATGCAGGTCGACAATCCGGCGCGCGGGTTCACTTTCAAATACGATGGGCCGCTCGATTTGCGGATGAATCCCCGGCGTGGCCAACCCGCGAGCGCTCTTCTCGCGAGTCTCGATCCGGACAAACTTGCCACGCTATTGATGGAGAACTCAGATGAACCGAATGCCGAGCCGCTCGCCCGGGCGATCCTGCAGGCACGAATAGCAACGACGACCGACCTGACCTCGATCATCCACAGGACAGGCCGTGACGACGATTCGGTGCGACGCGTTTTCCAGGCGCTCCGGATCGCGGTAAACGACGAGTTCGGCGCCCTCGAGGCCTTGCTGCGCAGTCTTCCGCTATGTTCGAAGCCGGGCGGCCGTGTCGCCATCATTACGTTTCATTCGGGAGAAGATCGCCGCGTAAAGAAGGCATTCCAGTCCGGTGAGCGCGACGGCACCTATGCGGAAATCGCCCGCGAGCCTCTGCGTCCGGCGCCGGATGAGGTTCGGGCCAATCCTCGCTCGAAGAGCGCCAAGCTCCGATGGGCTCGACGAGTCAGTTAAAGGCTGTATAATTGACGAAGTTTCAAGGACTTGTGGAGGAAAGTTGAATAAGTATCAATATACGGTGTTTTTTGAACCGCAGGATGGCGGCTTTAACGTAATTGTCCCTGCCATTCCGGAGATTTGCACGTTTGGGGAAACAATGCAGGAAGCGCGAGCGGCTGCCGAAGAAGCAATTCGGTGTTTTTTGGAAAGCGCAATTAAGAACGGCGAATCGATTCCAGCGGATGCCGAGCCTGCACAGGAGCGGATCGCCGTAACCGTGTAGCCGCGAATGTCCCCAGCTTTACCTGTGGTGAAAGCCAGAGAATGTCTTCAGGCTTTGCAGCGAGCTGGCTTTTACATTGACCACCAGACCGGAAGTCACGCTCGCCTCTTTCATCGAACAGATTCCAGTCGCAAAGTCACCATACCGGTTCACAACAAGGACCTGCCGGCAGGAACTCTCAAAAGCATTCTTCGACAAGCTGGAATCTCCGTTGCGGACTTTCTCCACCTGTTGAAATAGAGCGGGACACCGTCGAGATAAACGTCATTTGGCCCATTGGGCCGCTTTACCCTAGGGTGAACGTATGAGCAGAGCAATCAACTTCAGAGTCTGGCACACGCCGACGGCGACGATGCACAACTACCTGAAAGCGAAATTCGGCCCGAAGGGCATCAATGTGACCCTCAGTGGAAAGTTCAAAGATGTGGAAGAGCCCACTACTCTGACCGTGCCCAACAAGGATCTCGAGATCATGCAGTTCACCGGGATTGAGGACAAGAACGGGACTCCGATCTTTGAAGGGGATGTTGTGGAATACGAGTCGCAGGATCCAGTCACCGCCGCGAAGAAGCGAATCGTCATTGAGTGGAATAATCGGAGGGGTGAGGCATCGATCGGCTTCCATATGCCTGCGGTTCGAGAACTCATGCAAGTCATTGGCAACGTCTTCGAGAATCCGGAACTGCTAACTGCGCTATAATGCGCCGATCAAATTCAGTTTTTCCTGATGACACGTGCGTTCGACCGGAGGTCACGATGGCATTTAAGCGAATTGCAATGGCGGCAGTAATCGGGGCAGCCATCATCTGGCTGGCAGGCCCTGTAACGGCGCAAACCCCGGAGCCGTTCAAGGCGCGGCTGTCCTGGGCGCCGATCAGCGCCGTGGAGCGCGCCAGCGTTGCGGGAATGGGTTCCGTCTCGGCCGTACTGGCCGGGAGAAGGCTTTCGGTCACGGGAACCTTTGAGGGTCTCCAGACGCCGGCAACCGTGGGCCGCGTTCACCGCGGAGTCGCGAAGGGCGTCCGCGGTCCTTCTGTGTTCGATCTGATGGTGACGAAGGGGACTAGCGGCAGCATCAGCGGTTCGTTCGATTTGACGCCGGAGCAGGTCGAAAGCCTGAGGGCGGGCCGTCTCTATATTCAGATCGATAGCGAGAAAACTTCCGAAGGAAATCTATGGGGTTGGATATCGCGCTAGCCCGCGCTGGCACGCGTCGACCCGGAGGATGCGATTATGCTCTATTTGAGAAAACCTGTTGTGCTGGCGCTAACGGTCATAGCTCTGTGCGGCGCCGCCGGTGCGCAAGCCCAGTCTGTTCCGGTTTATACATCCCAGCAGTCCGCAGCCGGCCGCGCGGCCTACCAGACAAACTGTTCAAGCTGTCATCTGGCCAATCTCGCCGGCCAGAACGAAGCGCCACAGTTGGCTGGATCGACGTTCATAAATTCCTGGGGCGTTCTGGGCACCCGCGATCTCTTTACGTATCTCCAGACGACGATGCCCCCGGGCAATGCGGGGAGCCTTAGTGCGGAGACGTACGTCAACATTGTTGCCTTCATCCTCGAGGCAAATGGCGCTCCCGCCGGCAACCAGCCCCTGGCCGCGGCCACGCAGGTTCTAATCAATACCACTGCAACGGGCCGGCCAGCCGCCGCGCAGGCTGCCGGACAACCTGCCGCGCCCGCTCCGGCGGCCGCAGCGGCGCAGACGCGGCCCACCGGTCTCACCGTGACTGGAGAAGTCCGAAATTACGTGCCCGTAACGGATGCCATGCTGCGGAATCCCGATCCAAACGACTGGCTGATGATTCGGCGCGATTATCGAGCCTCCAATTACAGTCCGCTTACTCAGATCACGCGTCAGAACGTGCAGGGCCTGCAACTCGCCTGGGTGTGGGCGATGAACGAAGGCGGGTCGAATCAGCCCGCGCCGATTGCTCACAACGGGATCATCTACCTGAACAGCGCAGGCAACGTTGTGCAGGCGCTCGATGGCCGCACCGGCGAACTGATCTGGGAAAACCGCCTGGGTCCCGATCCCAGCGGGCCGATGCGAGGCCTGGCCATTTATGAGGACAAGCTTTTCGTCGCCACTACCGATGCGCGCATGGTCGCGCTCGACGCGCGAACCGGCAAGGTTGTCTGGGAAACAGAGATCACAAAAGATCGCACCAACTCCAGCGGGCCGATCGTCGTGCGCGGCAAGGTTCTCGAAGGCCTCGGCGGATGCGGCCAGTTCAGGGAAGAGAAGTGCTTCATCAGCGCATACGATGCGGCAACCGGCAGACAACTCTGGAAATTCAACACTGTGCCGCGCGTAGGCGAGACGGGCGGCGACACGTGGGGACCGCTTCCGAACCTGTTACGCGCGGGCGGTGAAACGTGGATCACCGGCAGCTACGATCCCGATCTCAACCTGACGTACTGGGGAGTCGCGCAGGCCAAACCGTGGGTGCCGGCAAGCCGTGGAAATACGGTTTTCGACGACGTTCTCTATACGAGCGCGACGCTCGCGCTCAATCCCGACGACGGAAAGCTTGCGTGGCACTTCCAGCACGCCCCCGGCGAAGCGCTGGATCTCGACGAAGTCTTCGAGCGTGTTCTCGTGGATGCCGGCGGCCAGAGCCTCGTGTTTACGGTGGGCAAGCCGGGAATCCTCTGGAAGCTGGATCGGAAGACCGGCAAGTATCTGGGCCACAAAGAGACGCTTTTCCAGAATGTCTACGACCGGATCGATCCGGTGACCGGCAGGCCGCATTACCGCCAGGACATTGCCGAGCAGGAGACCGGACAATGGATTCAAGGCTGTCCCAGCACCGAAGGCGGACACAACTGGCAGGCCATGAGCCATCACGCCGGCACAAACCGGCTCATCATTCCGCTCAGCCAGAGTTGCCTTGAAATACGCGGCCGCGTGGTCGAGTTCAAGGAAGGCTCGGGCGGCACCGCCGCCGACCGGCGTTTTTTCGAAATGCCCGGAACCAACGGTAACATCGGCAAGCTTGCCGCATATGATGTGAATACGATGAGGGAAGTGTGGTCGCTCGAGCAGCGCGCGCCGTTCCTGACGTCGGTGCTCTCGACGGCCGGAGGACTGGCCTTCGTTGGCGACCTGGACCGTAGTTTCAAAGCCGTCGATGTAAACACGGGCCGGGTGCTCTGGCAAATGAGACTCGGAACATCGGTGCAGGGTTTCCCGCTGACGTTCAGTATCGGCGGAAAGCAGTACATCGCGGTGACAACAGGATTGGGCGGCGGAAGCCCGCGGGCCGTGCCGTCATTGATCGCCCCGGAGATTCGGCACCCGTCCACCGGCAGTGCGCTATATGTATTCGCTCTTCCGGATTCGAGATAAGAAGAAACGCGTCGTTAGTAGAAAAGCTGTACGCGGGGCCCAGGCCCCGCGCCACTGAAGTTTGGACATTTTTCGGGGAGTGCGCAAAAACTCCCCTCCTGGATTAGGAGGGGCGCCGTTCGCGTTTTTCAGCGAACGGCGGGGTGGTGTACACGCCGCGAAGCCACCCTATAGACATTCGCGCAGCGCACCGATTTGAATGAGCGCTACGCGAGCATCCATAACGTGGCTTCGCGTCATTCCATACCACCCCGTCTGCGCCAATAAGGAACGGGACCATTCCTCTGGTGGCGCAGCCACCCCTCCTAAAACAGGAGGGGGGTTCGGACTCACGACATACCTGTAATGCGAAGCGTGAAGTTGAAGACGTAGATGCTGATGTACAAACTCCAGGCGCGCGGGGTTCAAGCCCCGCGTACAGAGACAGCCTGCCTTACTTCTTTACCGTTGCCAGGCCCTTGCTGTGCAGGAGCTTGTTCACTTCGGTGTTGAACTCGTCGGAGAACCAGCTCTTCAGCGCGGCCATCTGCTTCTCATCGAGGACGACTCCAGCTTCCGTCATGAGTTGTTTCGTAGCGGCTTCCACGGCCTTGTTGTACTTGCGGGCCGCTGCGAGCCACTGCTCTCCTTTGGCGCCGGTGAGGCCAAAGACGCTCGTGGTTCCGTGGGAGCATAACTGGCCTGTGGTCATCGTCGGGCAAAACACATCGTTATCCACCAGGGGAGTCACGGCTGCCGTCTTCGGCGCAGCCGCCGGGGTGGCCTGATGCTGGGCGTGATCCTGGGCGGTATGTCCTGCCTGTCCGTATACGATTCCGCTCGCCAGACCCACGATTACAATCAACAGTACCGTTCGCAATGTAGTTGTTTTCATTTTTCTCCTCTTTCTTGATGGCTGCGACGTTCGGCCAAATTAGACCGCTACCGGGAGTCGAGCAATTCCTGGGCTGTGCGCGCCGCCTCGCTGTTGGGCTGTTCTGTGATAATGGATTTCAAGAGCTGTTGGGTTTTCGCGTCGTTGCCGCTGAGGTGGTGGCCCTGTGCCGCCGCCAGCAGCATGGCCGTGCGGCTTGGGCTTTCTGGAAACTCTTTCAGCATGCGCTCGAAGACCGAAGCGGCTTCTTCGCCGGCCTGCAGTTCGAGGTAGTTGGTTCCCATTGCCATCAGCATGGCTTCCCGCCTGGCCGGATTCTTCTTCGCCTCCGACGTCTTGATCGCCCGATCGTAGTACTGACTGCTTGTCTGGAAGAAACCCATCGCGCGGAGCTGGCTGGCCATGGCTTCCAGCGACTCGAAGTGCTTCTTGTTCTTTTGAAGCACCCGGTCGAGGCGGTTGATTTCATTAAGAGGAGGCATGGCGTCCACCACTTTGATGAGGTCCTCGGATTCCATAAGACCTCGATAGGCGAGCAAGGGCGTGCCGTTGGAGTTCGTGAAGACGAGGTAGGGCAGCGCCTGAACATCGTACTTGCGCGCCAGTTCCTGCTGAATATCGAAGTGAATGCGGACGCCGATGATCTTGCGTTCGAACGCTCCGATCACTTTGGGATCCGGGTAGACGTCCTTGTCCATGACCCTGCAGGCGGCGCACCAGTCGGCCCAGAAATCCACGAACATGGGCAGGTTCGATCGCTGTGCGGCCGCGGTAGCCTTCTTGAGGTCGTTGTACCACTGTATGCCGCCTTCCTGCGCGATAGCCTGTGTTCGGCCAATCAGCAAGAGCAAGGCTGCGAATGCAAGTTGTCTGATCATTTCAATTCTCCCAATAGTACTACTAGAACTGGAATCGCAGCCCGAGCTGCAGTTGGAATGGAGACGTCCTCAGTGTGCTGTTTGCCAGATATTTTCCCTGAGCGTTCTTCGTTTTCCCGAAATTTACGTTGGCTGTCGGAATGCCGAGGTTTGGACCGTACGTGAAATTCGCCGCCCCGATTTCCACGTTGTCGAAATCAAGGATGTTGAACATCTCTGCGGAGACGGAAAGCCGGCCCTTTTCGTTCGGCAGCGTAAAGTGCTTCTGGAGCCGCGTGCTGACGTCGGCGAATCCGAGGTTCCGGAAAGTGTTGCGCGGTACGACCTGGCTGTTGAGAACCGGACGGTCGCGAACGACTCCGTCACTGTTCGAATCCACTCCGGTTGACGGGCTGAAAGGCCGCCCCGTATTGAACCGCATGAATGTGCCGACCTCAAAGCCGGCGGGCATGTAGACCAGTCCACTGGCCCCAAACTGATGCCGCTGGTCAATGTTCGAGTAGTTGAATTCGTTCTGGATGTTGAAGGCATCCACGTAAGACTGGCCGCTGAACCCGCCGCGCTCGTGGTCGTCATGGCTGCGGCTGAATCCCAGCGTGTAGGTCGCGTCCACGACGAACCGGTCGCGCCGGACGTTCAAGGTCGCCGTCATGCCCTTGTACATCGAACGCGCCGACGAGTCGGTGAGATACGCGAACGCGTACGTCGGATACGGTCTGAGACTGGCGTTTTGAGCCAGACTCAGATTGGTATAGACCGGCCGGCCGGTTGCATCCGTTGTCGGAGGAAGAACGTTCAGGTTGCGAACGCGG
This sequence comes from Candidatus Sulfopaludibacter sp. SbA3, assembly GCA_945865815.1. GTDB lineage: Bacteria > Acidobacteriota > Terriglobia > 20CM-2-55-15 > 20CM-2-55-15 > CAMBFR01. The sequence continues at coordinate 15,407 of CAMBFR010000005.1, read as the reverse complement.
TCGATACGCGCCACGTTGATCTGCGTGTAATCGATCTGCGCGGTGACTCCCGGAGCGAGTTCCTGCTCCAGTGCCGCGCGCAGGTGCAATGCTCGCGGCAGACGGAAAGCGGGATCAAAAAAGAACACGGTCCCATTCGCCGCCCGGCCCGCCGGGTTCGAAATCTGGTTGAGCTGTGTGCCGGTGAAGATCGGCAGGCTGTCCAGCGGGGCGCCGGCCAGATTGATTCCCGCGCTCTGGAAGGCGCTCACGATGTTCGCCGTTCCGTTGATCGTCACGTTGCTGCTGAGTTCGGGGTTGCCGCCGTTGCTGAGCATGGCCTGCTCGAACAAAGGCATGTAAGGCGCCGCATAGAACAGTCCGCCGGCGGCGCGGAATACCGTCCTGGCGTTTCCGAGAACGTCCCACGAAAGGCCCAGCCTCGGCGCGATCAGTTGTTTGTCGTCCGGGATGGCGGTTGCCAGCGGAAACCGATTCTGTGGCACGCTTGCAGTCAGGTAGTCGGGGAGCAGCGCCATTTCATAGCGGAAACCGGGACTGATCGTCAGGCGTGGCGACGCTCTCCACTCGTCCTGAATGTAGAACGCGATCTGGTGCATGGTGGCGTCCAGCGCGCCGGTTCCGGCGAACTGCGTGTACTGCGCCGGCTGGCGGGCCAGGAATGCCGGGAGACTATCGAACCGGTAGGTGCCGTTCCAGCCGGGATTGAACGTGGTGTTTCCATTCACGCTGTTTGAATCGAAACCGAACTTCATGGTGTGCGAGCCGGTCACGATCGAGAAATTGTCAACGAACTGGTACCGCACGTCGGTGAACTTGTAGCCGATGTTGCCGTACGCCAGGCCGGTGGTCTGCGGGCCGAAAATGGCCACCGTCTGGACCGGATTCCCGTTTCGGACGGTTACTTCCGGACCGGTTCCGGGATCCCATGGCCGGTACTCCCGCGCCAGTTGCAGTCGGAATTCATTGATGTGAGTGGGAGACAGGACCGAAGTCAGCTGCATCATGCCGGTGACGTTCGTGCGATTGTTCGTGGGTGAAGCATTCTGCACGGAGCGGTTCGTGAACGATTCCGCGCCAATGCCTTGCGTCATGATGAATGGTCCGGCCGTGTCGGTCACCTTGTTGCGGGTGAAGTCAAACCGGCCCATCAGATTGTTCCGGTCATTCAGGCTGTGATCAATGCGGTTCACGCTCGACTGCGACTGGCTCAGCGCTTTCAGTTGCGCTTCCGGAGCAATCCGAAGCAGTTCCTGCGCGCCGGCAGTGTTGCGGGCCGACTGCGTGTCCAGCTCGGTGTAAAGGACCTTCACGTCCTTCGTGTTGTGCTGCAGCTCGGCCGCGCTGAAAATGAAGGTACGGTCGTTTCGGATCGGTCCGCCGATCGAGGCTCCGAACTGCTGGCCCAAGCCGATCTGCTCGCGTCCGAACGGGTCGACCTTCGTTGTGGCGTCATTGCGGAACAGGTAGAACCCCGTCCCGTGGAACTCGTTCGTTCCCGCCTTGGTCGCCAGGTTGATGATGCCGCCCGTCGACCGTCCGAACTCCGCGGAGAATGTGCTACGCAGCACTTGAAATTCCTGCAGCGCTTCCATCGTGAAAGTCGGGGAGATTTCGACGTGACCGCACCAGTGGGTGTTCGTGTAGTCGCCGCCGTCCACGTTGATGCTGGTGAACAGGCCCTTCTGGCCGGAAATGGCGAAGCCGCCGCATTCGGGCTCGACCTGCGTCGAAGGCGTCAACAGGAAAGCGTTTCGAAGCCGGCGTCCGTTCAATGGCAAGTTGCGCATCTGGATGTCGGTGAGGACCGATTTCGAAAACGTTTGTCCCGGCTCGATCGCGTTGCGCGTGGCGACGACATCCAGCGATTGGCTTACAGGTTGAATGCCCAGATCGAAATTGGCCGTCGTCCGGCCTCCGAGCGAGACGTAAACCTGCTGGGTCGACGCCGCCAGGTTCGCCGGCTTTACCGTAACTTCGTAAGTTCCCAGCGGGACCGTTCCGATCGCATAGAGGCCCGACTCGTCCGTTGTGCCCGTGCGCGTGTAGTTGGTGTCTATGTTTCGCGCCGTAACTTCCACTCCGGCCACGACGGCTCCGGACGGATCGAGAACCTGCCCGGCGATCTGACCGCTGTTCGCGGCGGATTGTCCGTGCATGCTGTATGGACGAGCGATAACCGACAAGCAAAGTAGAAACAAAAGAAAACGGAATTGCGAACGCATTATGAATCCTCCCCGCCGAGCAGATCCCGCGAATAGGCGGGCGTCTCGACGAACCGAGCTTTAGTTCAAACGAAGCCGGAAAATTTTCGGAAAAGCTTGGCTACGCCTTGGGAGGCGGCGTGAAGATGTCCAGGGAGAGAGTTGGATACGTGGCAACAGTGTCGGTTGTACTTTGAGAAATCCGGGGAGCGAACGACAGGGTTACCACTTCGGGAAGAAGTGCATATCCCAGCGAGAACGTCGTTATGGATTCATCCCCGGCCAGGAGAAAGCAAGTGATGCCGGCTTCTTTGGCCCTCATCAGGCAAATCTCGGCGCAATTCTCTTTTTCGAGAGCCGTTGCTATGTCCTGATTCCCGGAAGATTCATCCGGGGCGCACACCATCCACAACCCATTGAGGGACAGGAGCACCAACAGGATCGGGGTTGCCAGCTTGCGGAGCATGCCCGGAAATATCGTCGGCCCTCAATATTTTGTCAAGAGTTATTCCCGGCAGGCCGCAGCGGAAAAGAGGATGACACTGTGAGGCCGTCTCCATCATCATATCGGCCGTATGCCACGCATCAGGGTTTTGCTCTCCATTATCTGGATACTGGCGCTTGCAGCCTGCGCGGACCGGTCTGCCGAAGGACCCGCTCCGATCCGAATTGGATACATTCCGATTTCAGACAACGCGCAGATGTACGTTGCCATCGAGCAGGGCTACTTTCAGCAGGAAGGCTTGAACGTCGAACTGCGATCCATGTCGGGCGGTCCCAGGATTATCGAGGCGCTCGTGAGCATGGGCAGCGAAAAGATCGACATCGGATACTCGAACGTCGTCAGCATCATCGCCGCGAGGGCGCAGGGTTTTCCGGTTGTTGCCATTGCGGGAGGGCCGATCGAAACGCCCGGGCGTCCGACACACGCGGTCCTGGTGCGAGCCGATTCGGCCATCAAATCCGTGAAGGATTTGCAGGGGAAGACTCTCGCCGTCAACGCACTCCGAAATATCGACCACATCATGCTGCTTCGATACCTCGAGGCGGGCGGCGTCGATACAGCCGGCATCAAGCTCGTCGAGGTGCCGTTTCCGCAGATGGAGAACGTCTTGCTGACATCAACGGTGGATGCGGCCGCGACGATCGAACCTTTCATGACATTCGCGCTCAAGAGGGACAGCATCCGCGTCCTCGATCATCATTACGCTGTCGTCGAACCTCGAACCGTCGTTGGTTCCTATCTGACAACCGAGCAATGGCTCGGCTCCAACCAGGATTCCGCCCGCCGTTTTGTAGCGGCGCTGGGCAAGGCGACGGAATTTATTCGAAGCGACCAACAAGCCACACGCCGGATGCTGGTGAAATACACGCAGGTAGACGCCGAAACCACGGCCGCCATGCAGTTGACCGAATTTCAGGAGCAACACCAGGCCTCCGATATCCAGCGCTGGATTGAGGAAATGGTCCGGTGGAAAATGATCTCCGCTCCGGTCGAAGTTTCGGCCGTGTTTCGCGGTTTCTGATTCTCCCGGCATGAGCACGTCTGCCGCCCTCCGCCTTTCCAACATTACGAAGGAATTCGACGGGAATGCCGCGATCTCGAACGTCGATCTGGAAATACGCACCGGCGAATTGCTGGCCATCATCGGCCGTTCCGGCTGCGGAAAATCGACGTTGTTGAGAGTGATGGCGGGACTGGTCCAGCCGACTCGCGGTGTAGTGGAATTGAACGGCCGGCCGATAGCAGGGCCGCCGGAGGACCTTACTGTTGTCTTTCAGGAATACGGCCGGTCGCTGCTCCCGTGGAAGACGGTGGTTTCAAATGTCGCATTCGGCCTTTCCGCCGCGCGCATGGAGAAAAAGGAGAGGGTTGACCGTGCGTTGTCGTGTCTGGATGCGGTCGGCTTGCTGAAGCACGCCGACTTTTATCCCTGGCAGTTATCCGGAGGGATGCAGCAACGCGTGGCGCTGGCGCGCGCGCTGGCGCGGAAGTCGAGCATTCTGCTTCTGGATGAGCCGTTCGGTTCGGTCGATGCTCAGAGCCGGCTCGAACTGCAGGATGAGCTATTGCGGCTGTGGAGCAGCTTCGGAATGACGGCCGTCATCGTGACGCATGACATTGACGAAGCGATCTATCTGGCAGACCGCGTCTGCGTCATGCGGGGTTCGCCAGGAGTGATTTCGGCTCAGGCGATCATTGGTCTGGAGCGGCCAAGAGTGCAGGTCGAGACGCGCGGAAAACCGGAATTCAGCGCGTTGCGCAGGGAACTTTACGAATCGTTGGCTGGGTAACTCCAGAGTAACCGTGGGCACGGGGCTTCAGCCCCGTGCCCACGATAGTAGTGTTGAGGATCGTTGACGAATGAAGATTCGAGACATCGGTAACACGCGGCTCACCGGCGTTGCGCTGATCATCGCTGCAACGTGTGTCATAGAACTGCTGGTCTACCGGCAGTGGCTCGATCCTGTTTACGTGCCGCCCCCGAGCACCATCCTGGCGTCTCTGGCGGAGACGATGGCTTCCGGCGAATTGCCGAATCATATCGGCATTACGCTCGGCCGGGCATTTGTAGCGTATTCGATTGCGATTCTGATCGCGGTTCCGTTTGGAATTCTGCTGGGAGAGTCCAGGATTGCGTTCAATCTGTTTGACCCGTTGATCCAGGCATTCCGGCCGATGCCGTCGTCGGCAATCATCCCGGTCGCGATCCTGTTCCTGGGAATCGGCGATTCGATGCGCCTCTTTGTTATCGCGTTTGCTTCGGTCTGGCCTGTTTTGGTCGCCGCCACGGACGCCGTCAAACGCGTGGATCCCATCCTCGTTGAAACCGGCAGAATGCTTAATTTGAGCCGGCGGCAGATCGCGCTGCGTATAGCGTTGCCTTCAGCCGCTCCCGCAATCGCCACTGGAATGAGGATCGGCCTTGCGATCGCGCTGATCCTTTCGCTCACGGTTGAAATGATTGTCGGGGGCGACGGACTGGGGTTCTTTATTCTCGATGCGGAACGGTCGTTTCAGTTCGCCAGGATGTTTGCGGGAATCGTCGCGATAGGTGTCATCGGTTTCCTTGCCAACTCTGCTTTCACGGCCTTCGACAGGAAGGTTTTGCGATGGCATCACCAATCCGTTCTGCGCGACAAGTAAACACGTCAGGAGACCGGCACTCCTTCAATGATGCTGATGACGGAGCGGGTGGGGACGATTTGAGTCAGCCTGTAGCCCGCGTCTGAAAACAATTGGCGGTACTGTTTTTCGCTTCGCTCCTTGCCGCCGTAGGTAACCATCATCAGGTCCATCCACTTTGCGAAGCTCGGATCGTTTCCGGCGGGCACAACGATTTCGACAACCACGATCTTTCCCCCGGGCCGCATCGCAGCACGGCAGTTAAGCAGTATTTTCCTGGCGTCTTCATCGCGCCAGTCGTGGAGCACGTGGCGCATCAGGTAAAGGTCCGCGCCGGCGGGCACCGATTCCAGAAAGCTTCCGCCTTCCACGCGGCAACGCCCACCCAGGCCGGCGCTTTCAATGGCGGAGCGGGCGCGGTCGGCCACTTTCGGCAATTCGAACAGGACGCCCTTCACGCCGGCGTGCCGCGTGAGCGTTCCGATGAGGACGCCGCCGTTGCCTCCGCCGACATCGACAATTTCCTGGAATGCGGAAAAGTCATACGCGTCGAGCATCGGGTCCGTTTCAACGCCGTGGTGTCCGGTCATTGCCCGGTCAAAGATGGCGCCGCGGTCCGGGTTCTTCGACATGTAATCGAAAATCGGCATCCCAAAGGCTTCCACAAACGCGGTCTGGCCGGAACGGACAGCCTCCAGCAGTTTTCCCCACGATTGATAGAGATCCTTGCCGTGTAGTTGCGCGTACGCCCTCTGTCCGCCGCGCTCGCTTCGCAGCGTATCGGCCAACGGTGTCAACCGGAAACGGCCGTCCTCCTCTTCGAAGAAAATGCCCATGCTGGCCAGGGCGCGCAGAACCCGATACAGCAGATCGCTGTTCACGCCGGTTGCCTTTGCCAGTTCACCGGGGGCTTTGGGGCCATCCGCCAGCAGATCCGCCACGCCGAGCTCGGCCACGACGTAGATAGCCTGGGTTACCCAGTATCCGCGTATCAACTGGTTCATCTGGTTTTTGAGATCAGGAGCGTCGGCCACTGTACTCTCCCTAATTTCCCTTGCCTGCCATTCGCATCACTTCCGCCATTCCGATCCGGCGGTTGTCGGCCGGGGCGTGCACGGCAATAATCCGGTCCACATCCAGCTTCAGCCGTTCGATGTTTTCCAGTAAGTTCAGCGTGTAAGGGCTCGCGGGGTTCGGCGCGGGCGCATTCGGCTGCGGCGGAGGATTGTAGCCATCGGCCTCGAAGAGGATTTTCTGTTTCGGCAGATAGGCGACCAGAAAGCCGTCGTTGTGCCCGCTACCGCGGAGATGATGGATTTCAACGATGTGGTTTCCGTCCGTGAGGACCTTCTTGTCGTTTACCGTTTCGAACTTGGGCTTCCTCTTTGATTGCGACATCTTGTCGGGGGCGATCGTCCGTGGTGCGCTAAAAATCCTTTCGAAATACGGCTTGTTGATCTGGTGCGTCACGATCGTGGCGCCCTCTGCGACGAATGTCGGCAGCCCGCTCGAGTGGTCGAAATGGTGATGCGTGTTGACGACGTACCGGATCGGCTTGTTCGGGATCAATCTCTTCGCTTCCGCAATGATGGCGCTGGCGCGGGCCTCGCTTTGCGGACCCTCCAGTACGACGATGTAATCCTTGAAGTCGATGGCGATACTGGCGTACCCGCCCAGAATCAGATAAATGCCATCCGCCAGTTTCTCCGAGGTCGCTGCTGCCGGCGCCCCTCCGCCTGCGCCGCCCTGCGGGGCCTGAATGTTTGCCGGGGCATTGGGCTTTACATCGGTAACAGTCAGCTGAAGCACCGGGTATCCGCCCTGCCTCTGCAGGATCCGGGTCGGAAATTTCACGCCGCCAAAATCCTTGTATTCGCTGTACACGGCCTCGAAGAGCATGTCGCCGAGCATTGGGTTGTCGATCCGCGTCTCGACCCGATCGATCAGGTTCTGCTCGTTAATGTAGGCGCTAACGGGGGCTTTGTTCTGTCCGGTGAAGCTGACGACGTTGTACTTCCGCCGGTTGATGGTTTGCTCTTTCACCGTTGCATTGTTGGTTGCGGCGGCTTTCAGAAAACCATAGGGAGTCATCCAGATTTCCAGTTGTTGTGCCCACGGGGTGTTGGCATTGACGACGATCACCTGGTTCTGCGTCTGCTCGCCGATGACCGGCTGGAGGCCCCCGCCGCGCGGCGGATTCTCGCCTTGCATGCGGATGCGGCTCATCCGCGATGCCGGCACATTGAAGTCGATCGTCCGCGTATAGGTCTTGTTGATGAACCTCGGCCAGGGCGCGCTGGGATTCGGAGCCTGGCCCAACGCAAAGTCCTCTCCGGATCCGGAGAACTCGATCGTTGCCAGATTTTCGGCACCAAGCGCTTTGGACGCGTTGCTGATCACGGTTCTGGCGTCCTGGGCCATCGCCGTCCACGACAGCAGCGTTGTGAGAATGAATGCAGCCAAGCCTTTTCTAAACATACATGCCTCCAGTTGGGCCGTGATTATACTGCACGCTCTTCAGCCGCGCTGAGCAGGATTTTTGCCGATTTGTCTCACGACAGGAAAAGTGTCACGACTAAGTCCATGACGCTGAACGTTTTGGATTTAGGTACTCGCGGTGCCTCTATATCTGCGAAGGAGGGTACCTGATGAAACTGAAGTTTCCTCTTATGGTTCTCGCGGCCGCTCTGATCGTTTCGGCCGTGCCGGTATACGCACATCACTCGTTCGCGGCCGAGTTTGACGCGAACAAACCAGTGACGCTGACCGGAGTGGTTACCCACATAACCTGGACCAACCCGCATGCTTGGGTTCATGCGGACGTCCAAAACGAAGACGGTAGTGTGACGAACTGGGGGTTCGAGCTAGGGAGCCCAAACGCTCTCTTCAGACTCGGCTGGCGGCGAGATACCGTGAAGCCGGGCGATGTGGTGACGGTGAACGGTTTTGGCGCGAGGAGCGGCAAAGCCACGGCCAACGCCAAGGAGTTCAGACTCAAGGATGGCCGTCAGGTTTTCGCCGGATCCTCCGCGCCTGATCAGGACGCCAAGAAATAGCCGCGAGACAAAAATGGGGCCGGACCAGCCGATAAATGGCTCGTCCGGTCCCGTTTTTTTTGTAGTATGGTTCGCGCATGGCACTCATAGGAGCGAACGAACTTAAGAAGAAGATGCTGATCGAGGTCGAAGGTCAGCCCTACAACGTGCAGGACGTATTTTTTGCCACCCCCACGGCCAGGGGCGCCAGCACGATGGTGCGGACGCGCCTGAAGAACCTGCTCAATGGATCGGTGCTGGAGAAAACTTTTCGCACGAGCGAGAAGTTTCCGGAGCCCGATGTCGAATCCGCCACTGTTTCATTCCTGTACAAGGATTCCGAGGGTTTCCATTTCATGGATTCAGCCACCTACGAGCAATTCATGCTTTCAGAGGACAGCGTTGGCGACGGCCACTGGTTTCTGAAGGATGGCCTCATGATCGAGCTCTTCAAGTACAACGGCAATGCGGTTTCGCTGGAATTGCCTCAGTACGTCGAGTTGAAGATCACGTACACGGAGCCTGGCCTGCGCGGCGACACGGCTTCGGGCGGCGCGACCAAATCGGCCACGCTCGAGAGCGGGCTCGAGGTGCGAGTGCCGTTGTTCATGAAAGAGGGCGAGGTTGTCCGGGTCAACACGGAGACTCACGAAGTAGCGGGGCGAGCTTGAAATGCTATATAAAGGTGCAGGGAAAGGCGGGCTCTTTTGGCAAATACAGTAACCGATCGGCAGTTGGATGCATTCCATACAGAGTTTCGAAAGGTTCATGACGAAATTTCGAAGGTCATTGTCGGCTATGGCGACGTCATCGATTACATCCTCATAACCTTGCTGGCCAGGGGACACGTCCTGCTCGAAGGCGTGCCCGGGCTTGGGAAGACAAAGCTCGTTCAAACACTCAGCGCCGCTCTGGATCTCAAGTCGTCGCGCGTTCAGTTCACTCCGGACCTGATGCCTGCAGACATTGTCGGCACGACCGTTGTTCAGGAGAACGAGGCGGGCGAAAAGTTTCTCGACTTCCAGCCGGGTCCCATCTTCGCGAACATCATTCTCGGCGACGAGATCAATCGCGCCACGCCCAAAACACAGTCGGCGCTGCTCGAAGCGATGCAGGAGAAGCAGGTTACGGTAGGCAAGCAAACCTATAAGCTGGAAGAGCCGTTTATCGTTCTGGCGACGTTGAACCCCATCGAACTGGAAGCGACCTATCCCCTGCCCGAAGCCCAGCTGGACAGGTTCTTTGTGAAACTTCGCATGGAATATCCCGATGCCGACAGCATCCACACGATTCTCGATCGCACGACATATCTCGACGAACCCGCAATCGAACACGTCTGGAACGGGCCGAAGATTCTCGAGCTTCGAGCGACGGCGCTTGCCGTTCCGATCTCCACGGCGGCTCAGGACTATGCGATTCGACTTGTAATGGCGACGCAGCCCAGTACTCCGCTGGCCCATCCAATGGCGAAAAGGTACCTGCGCTATGGCGCGAGTCCTCGTGGAGTGCAGGCGATAATTGTCGGCGCCAAAGTGCGGTCCCTGCTTGAAAAGCGGGATGAGGTTTCGTACGAGGATGTTCGTTCGGTCGTCCTGCCCGCGCTTCGCCATCGTGTGATCCTTAACTTTGAGGGTGAAGCGGAACGCGTGGATCCGGACGTGATCCTCAAAGACATCATTCAGGAAGTCCCGGAGAAGGGGAAGTAAGCCCGAGGCATATATGGAATTCAAAGTTGTAGCCAGCAAGACAGGCGATATCTCGGTACTGCAGCTTTCGGGCCGGATCACCGCCGGCGATGCGCTGACGCAATTGCGGCAGACAATCCGGGACGAAGTCGCGGCCGGCCACCAGAAGATCCTGCTCAACCTGAAGGATGTGTCCTATGTGGACAGCAGCGGTCTGGGTGAACTCGTCATGGCGCTCGGCACCGTGACCCAGACGATTTGCGCCAAATGCGGCTCGACGGTCTTCAAAGACGAGGATGGCGAATGGGACGCCTGTCCCCAGTGCAAAAGCGCCGAGCGGACGACCTGGGGTGAGTTGAAATTGTCCAACCCCGGCAGGCAGGTTACCGATCTGCTGCAGTTCACGAAGCTCTACACGGTTTTCGATGTGCATCCCTCTGAAGAGGAGGCCCTCCGCAGTTTCTCACACCGCTGAGCGAGTGGTCCTGTCCTTCCGTGCCCCGTTAAAATGCCGAACTACCGGCTGAATACTCTCAGCCCGTCCACGATCGATACTCCGATCGAGAGCAGCGTCAGCCCGAGGCAAGCGAAAGCAATAACCAGGTGATCGAGGCGTTCGGGATGGAGCGGATCCAGTATTCTGGATGCGAGGTAGCCCCCAACGAATCCGCCGAGGTGGGCCCAGTTGTCCACTCCCTGCATGATGAAGCCGAAAATGAACAGCATGAATGCCCAGGATTTTGCCTGCTCGCCGACGGCCGAACTTCCCGTTCTTCTACCGTAGTAAACCAGCGCTCCGAGGAGCCCGAAAATCGGTGCTGAAGCTCCGACTGTCAGTCCGCCACTGCCAAGAAATCCGGGAAGGAAGAAACTTACAGTGCTGGCGAGGAACCCGACGACCCCGCCAACCGTATAAATGATCACCATCCGGCTCGCTCCGTACAGTTCGGCTGTCGCCGGCGCGAGCTGGCGAACCCACATCATGTTGAAGAAGATGTGAAGCAGCCCTCCGTGAAGCCATCCGGCGCTCAAGATGGTCCACCAGCGGTTGTACTGAAACACGGGGATGGCGCCGCTTGCGCCAAACATGAAGAGGCTTTCAGTGCTGGGTGAAAGGAAGTTCAGGAATCCGCCCATCCGCAAACCGCCGGGATCGGCAACCAGCGTGAGGATATAAAGAATGATGCACCCACCCATCACCGCCTGCGTGAATCCGAGGTCTCTGCCGAGACGGCTCAATACGGGCGCGAATCCCCACATCCCGGGATTCCAGCGGCCGCAATTCAGGCATCGCTCGTCGCGTACGCCGACAAGTTGGCGGCATGACGGACACACGACCGATCCCCATGTTTGTCTCAGCATCGAAAAGAATTCGACACCGCGCACGCGGTTCTGTCAAGCATGCATTGTCGGAACCGGCGGACAGAGCTTATAGTGGACCGCTATGGAATTAGGCATCATCGGGCTCGGAAAAATGGGCGCAAACATGAGCGAACGTCTACTCGCGGGCGGGCACCGCGTTGTGGTTTTCGATCGTGATGCCGCCGCTGTCGAACGCATCGTTGGAAAGGGAGCCGTTGCCGCGGATTCCCTCGCGGCGCTTGTCCGCACTCTCGAAAAGCCCCGCGCGATCTGGGTCATGGTTCCTGCAGGCGCGGCAGTCGAGGAAACGCTGGCTGCGTTGCTTTCTTCGGCTGAAGCAGGCGACATCGTGATTGACGGCGGAAATTCCAACTTCAAGGAAAGCATCGCGCGCGCCGGCACTTTCAAAGGGCGAGGCATTCATTTCATCGATGTGGGCACGAGTGGAGGCGTGTGGGGGCTTCGGGAGGGGTATTGCCTGATGATCGGCGGCGACACGGGAGCCGTCGAGCGGATGCGTCCGATTTTTGCGACTCTTGCGCCCGCCCCCGATCGCGGTTGGGCGCACGTGGGCGGGTCCGGAGCGGGGCACTTTGCCAAGATGGTCCACAATGGAATCGAATACGGACTGATGCAGTCTTACGCCGAGGGTTTTGCGCTGCTGAGCCGGACAAACCGGTATTCGTTTGACCTTCCGCAGATTGCCGAATTATGGAGGCACGGCAGCGTTGTCCGTTCGTGGTTGCTCGACCTAACGAGCGACGCGCTTCGCGAGAATCCGGGCCTCGCCGGCATTCAACCCCATGTCGAAGACTCGGGCGAGGGCCGCTGGATGGTGGCCGAATGCATCGAGCAGGATGTCCCGGCGCCGGTGATCAGCCTGTCTCTTATCGAACGATTACGGTCGCGGGACCGTGATTCCTTTTCCAGCCGCCTTCTCGCGGTCATGCGCAGAAAGTTTGGCGGCCATTCCGTCATGACCAAGCGCTGAGAACGCGTCATCTCACTATGGCGGCCGTGCTCTCCTTCGACATCTCTTCCGGTGGAATCGCTGCAGCCTTCTACAACTCCGCGCTGGAGCCATCCGGCTTCAACCAGAAAGAATGGCGCCTCCAGCTCGATGAAGCGGGCGCGGCGTCGATTCCAGCCGAGACCGTCATCGCTGCATTCAGGGAGACGATAGCCAGTCTTCAATCCACCACACCGGCCAATGTGATCGATGCGGTAAGCATTGCTTCATTCATGCACAACTGTGTTGTCCTCGATGCTGCCGGCCGGCCTTTGACACCTGTATATACGTGGCTGGACCGGCGTGGCGAAGACGGCATGGAGTTTGTTCGCGCGCGCATGGGAACAGGGTTCCACGAACGAACCGGCTGCCGGTTCCATCCCATGTTTCCGGTTTTCAAGCTCGCGTCGTTGTATCTCGCCGACCCCGGGCTCATTGCGCGCGCCGCCATGGTTGTCTCCGTGAAGGCGTTGCTGGTGCACAAGCTCACAGGGGTTTGGGCCGAGGACCACGGAATGGCGTCTGCGTCCGGCCTGTTCAACATCAGAGAAGGGAACTGGGATACAGAGCTGCTGTCGCTGATAGGCATCCGGCGCGAGGTTCTCCCGGCCGTGGCCGGGAGAGAACAGGTCATCGGCACGGTGTCGAGCGAGGCGGCTGTGGAGTTCGGAATACCCGCGGGTACTCCCGTCGTCAATGGATCCGGCGATGGTTTCCTTGCCACGCTCGGGTCCGCCTGCACGCGCCCGGACCGTATTGCGATGACTCTCGGCACTTCCGGCAGCGCGCGGCAGACGTTGGGCAATGCCGTGCTCGATCCCGGGGCCGGAACGTTTTGCTACAGAGCCGGCGATCAGTCTTATCTGCTCGGTTGCGCCACGAGCAACGGCGGCAATGTGCTCGACTGGGGCCGGTCCCTGTTTCCCAATGCCGGGAATGAGGCACGGCCGAACGTGCCGATTTTTCTGCCGTTCCTGCACGGCGAGCGTTCGCCGGATTGGAATCCGCGGCTGATGGCGAGCTGGCACGGGCTGAGCTCGCTGCATACCTTGGCGGACCTGGCGCAGTCTGTTCTCGAAGGAGTGGTGTTCAATCTCGCACAGTACGTGGAGATCCTTCAAAGAGTGTCGAATAGGAAGCCTGACGCGATCGTTTTGTCGGGAAACGGATTCCTGGAGCGCTCGGCAGCGCGCGTTCTTGCGGCTGTTGTCAATGCCCAGGTGAGAATGCCGCTGGCGCCGGGACTTGCAACTCTTCGCGGCGCGGCGATATGCGCTTTTCCGGCGCTGGGGCTGGAAGTTCCTGCGCTGCATACCGAACTCGTGCCGCGAGTTGAGGATTCAAGGCTCCGCGACCGCTTCGAGAAATTCAAAGTCTTGCGTGCGAATGCCGGGGAGTTGTAGCCGCTGAACTGGCCCTGAAGTCTGGACATTTTTCGGGAAGTGCGCAAAAACTCCCCTCCTGGATTAGGAGGGGTGCCGTTCGCGTTTTTCAGCGAACGGCGGGGTGGTGTACATGCTGCGAAGCCACCCTATAGATATTCGCGCAGCGCACCGAATTGAATGAGCGCTACGCGAGCATCCATAACGTGGCTTCGCGTCATTCCGTACCACCCCGTCTGCGCCAATAAGGAACGGGACCATTCCCCTGGTGGCGCAGCCACCCCTCCTAAGACAGGAGGGGAGCTCGGACTCACGCTTCGCTTGCTCGACATGCCTGTAATGCGAAGCGTGTAGTTGAAGACGTAGCAACACGGTTTCATACCGCGGCTACAAAAACGCGCTTCCTGTGCTACGCTCCCGCTCCAGAATGTCTATGACCGATACGACCCCGCGGGACGATAATCGTTTCTTCTGGCTGATCATCAGCGCCATCCTTCTGCTCACGCGCGTTCCCGCGTCCGCGCGGTATCTCTCCATCGACAACGTCAATCTCGCGTTCGCGCTGGAGAATTTCAATCCCCTCGTGCACCAGCCGCAGCCTCCCGGATACCCGTTTTTTGTGGGGTTCGCCCGAGCCGTCAATTTCCTTGTTCGCGATCCTCAAGTGACTTTTCTGGTGATATCCGTACTCGTCAGCGCTCTCTGCCTTCCGTTCGCATTTGCGTTGGGCCGCAGAATGTTCTCGCCGTGGGCGGGTAAAGCGGGAGTACTACTTCTTCTCGTGACCCCTGTGTTCTGGTTCTCCGCCCTGGACGGCCCGTTGCGGCAATATCTGGCGCTATTCTCGCTGATCACGGCGTACTGCGCATGGCGATGCTGGAACGGGGAGAAGCAGTTCCTTTTGTGGGGCGCAGTTGCCCTTGGGATCGGCAGCGGTTTTCGTCCCGACTTATTGCCCCTGCTCTTCCCGTTGTGGGGAGTTGCGGCCTGGGTCGGAACCCGCTCGGCATCCGCGTTGATCAAAGGTTGCGCCATCATCGGCGCTATCGTTCTGGTTTGGGTTGGTGCGCTCGCCTTGGCCGTGGGTGGCGCAAGCGAGTTGTATGGATTGATAGCTGGTTACGCCATGGAGCAGTCGAGTTCCGAATCGGTTTTGCTCGGGGCGGCCCAGCAGGGATGGGCGCGCCAGATGAGCCGCCTGGTCATCTGGAACGGTCTTGCGGTGATCGTCTGGTTGTGGGCGGCGCCGTTTTTCGCCCGATCGAACGCCCGCATGAAACTGTCGAGCGTTCAGGGGCTCTTCATGATGACCTGGCTCGTTCCGGGCCTGATCGTCCAGGCGCTGACTCACATGGCGGCGCCGGGCCACACGCTTTTTGCCACGCCTGCCTTGTGCATCCTTGGCGCATACGTGCTCAGCGTGGCATTCAGTCCGGTCGAGAGGCGTGAACTCGGCTTGTCTGCCGCCCTTGTATTCAGCCTGATGCTGTTTCTCAACTTCTTTGAATTGCCTGATGCAGCGGCCGGCGCAGGCGGCATTCAGAGGATCAAGAACGTGCTTTCCTTTGCGACGTTTGAGACTTCGCTCAGCGGAGTCCGCTGG
>CAMBFR010000004.1 GCA_945865815.1 Candidatus Sulfopaludibacter sp. SbA3 | reverse complement strand
ATCTTCATGGCCCGCTCCCAAGCTCGGGCCGGATATAACGCCATCCGCTCTTAACCTCCAGTGCGGATGTGACGTTACGTCGACCCTGCCCTTCAGACCGGACATTTCATTTGCTACAGGCACCGGACAGATCATGTGCTACCGACACCCGACTTGGGCCTTGCTTGACTTCGGTTTAGGAAGGCAGTATAAGTGGCGCATTCTCCAGCGTTTGAGTCGAGTGGACCCTATGGCAAAGAAAACAAAGGTTAAGGCAAAGTCAGCAAAGGCGGCGGCCCGTTCCTCCAAAGCCGCTAAACCCCTTCGTTTGAAGGCGAAAGCGGCGAAACCAACACGCTCTGCCGCGCGAAAACCCGCGAAGGTACGGGCGAAAGCCCCAGTTAAAGCCCGGGTTAAAGCAAAGGTCGCGAAACCCGCCAAAAGAAGTTTGAAACCGCCTTCGAAGGTGAAATCCCGCAGGGTGTCTCTGTCGAAGAAGGTGTCGAAGAAGGTGTCGAAGAAGACCGCGCCTGTTCGACAAGCTCCGGTGGAGCGAGTGCGTTCGAAGCAATTCGCCAGCGCCGTACAGGCATACGAGGCGGGCCTCAAGCTGATGCACGCCGAGGACTATGATAGGGCAAGGAAATGCTTCGAAAAGCTTGTCCACGAGTATTCGGACGAGCCGGAAATCCAGGGGCGCGCAAAGGTGCTGATCCATGCATGCGAGTTAAAGAAGCAGGAGCATGCGCGAAAAGTGCTGCGCTCGGCGGATGACCATTACAACGTTGGCATTGCCGACCTGAACCGCCGGGAACTTCAATCTGCGATTCAACATCTTCAACAAGCGCTCAAGATAACTCCCAAGGCGGATCACGTGCTGTACGCGCTGGCGGCAGCCAATGCCCTGCAGGGAAGCCGCGATCAGGCGCTGACGTACTTGAAGCAGTCGATTCATCACCGGGTGGAGAATCGTTTCCAGGCCCTGCGCGATAACGACTTCGCAACTCTGTCCGAGGATGCCGATTTCAGGCAGCTGGTGACGCCTCCAGAGAAATAGGTTGCGACTTAAAACGGCAGTCAATCTAACAAACCCGCGGATTGTTTCGATTGGTGGCGGCTCCGGGCTTGCCACCTTGCTACGCGGCCTCAAGAACACTCCTGCCCAGCTTTCCGTGATCGTGACGGTTACCGATGACGGGGGAAGCTCCGGCCGATTGCGCGAAGAACTTGGCGCGCTCCCTCCGGGCGACATACGCAATTGCATGATCGCGCTTTCGGAAGACGAGGGGTTGATGTCGCGCCTCTTCCGCTATCGGTTCACCAGCGAAGGCGGGTTGCACAATCACAGCTTCGGCAATCTCTTTCTCATGGCCATGGCCTCCGTTACCGGCGACTTTGCCGAAGCGGTGCGGCACACCTCGGAAGTTCTGGCGATCAAGGGCGTGATCTATCCATCGACGAACTCCAATGTGTCGCTGCGCGGCGAGTTCGAGGACGGCAGCGTGGCGGAGGGTGAGACACAAATCACCGCTTCCGGAAAACGCATCCGCCGGATTCAGTTGAACCCGCCCGACGCGCCGCCTCTCCCGGGCGCTCTCGATGCAATCGCGGAGGCCGACATTATTACAATCGGTCCAGGTTCGTTGTACACAAGTCTGATTCCCAATCTGCTCGTCAAAGAGGTCATCGATTCGGTGCGGGCTTCGCAAGCGACCAGGATCTATATTCAGAACATCATGACCCAGCCGGGAGAGACCGATCACTATTCGGTGGCGGACCATGTCGAGGCGCTCAACGAACATTGCGGCGAGCTTCTGTTTCCGCACATCCTGCTGAATAACAGGCCGCCATCCGGTGCCATCCTTAAGAAGTACGTTGCGGAAAAAGCTCAACTGGTCGAAATTGATCGTGAGCGGCTGGAGGCGATGGGCCTCAAACTGACCCAACGCGATCTGCTTGCGGAAGAGGGAGCCATTCGTCACGACCCGGACCGCCTGGCGCGCGCCGTGTTCGAAATGGCGGGACTGTGAGAACTAGTGGAAGCGAATCTTAGAAGCCTGATTCTCGCCGCGGGTAAAGGCACCCGCATGAAATCCCGGAAAGCCAAGGTCCTTCACGAAGCGGCCGGCCGCACGCTGCTCGAACACGTCGTGCGCGCCGCTCGAATGGTTGCCGGCGACGTGTACATCGTTGTCGGCTACCAGGCCGGCAAGGTGAAGGAATCCGTGAGCCAGTGCAGGTTCATCGAACAGAAGGAACAACTGGGCACCGGCCATGCCGCAACGGTAGCGCGCGATAGTTTTACCGAATACAAAGGTGATCTCCTCGTTTTGCCGGGCGACGTGACGCTGATTCGTCCGGAAACGCTCGAAGCGTTCGTGAAGTTCCATCGTGCGGGCGGATATCGCGCGTCGGTGCTCACAGCGGACGTGCAGGCCCCGGCCGGTTACGGCAGGATCGTCAGGCGCAACGACAACGAAATCGATTCGATTGTCGAGCACCGCGACGCGTCTCCCGAGATACTGCAGATCAATGAGATCAATTCGGGAATCTATCTGTTTTCGGCCCCGGTTCTTTTTGAAGCCCTGACGAAAGTCCAAAACAGGAACGCGCAGGGTGAGTATTACATCACCGACGTGATCGGCATCATGGTGAACCAGGGATTGCCGGTGGCCGCATGGAAAGCTCCGGATCCGGCCGAGATTACCGGAATCAATACGCGGCAGGAACTGGCGGCTGTGGATCGAGTAATGCGCCGGCGGAAGTGCGAGTCGTTGATGTCCGAAGGCGTGACCATTGTCGATCCGGACAGCACGTTCATCGATGCCGATGTGCAGATCGGCATGGACTCGGTGATTTATCCTTCCGTGCAGATTTACGGACAAAGCTTCATCGGTGACGACGCGGCGATTCATTCGTATACGCGAATTTCAAACTCGCGACTCGGCGCACGCGTCACGGTGCTTGAAGGATGCGTTATCGCCGACAGCGTGGTGGGCGAAGATACTTCGGTGGGGCCGTTTGCGCACTTGCGCATGGGCGCGGTGATTGGAGATCGAAACAAGATCGGCAATTTCGTCGAGATCAAGAAATCGAGTCTGGGCGATGGGACGAAGGCTCAGCATCACGCATACCTGGGCGACGCCACCATCGGCAAGGACGTCAATATCGGCGCCGGCGTCATCACCTGCAATTTCGACGGGCAGCAGAAGCATCCCACCTTTATAGAAGATGAAGCGTTCATCGGAACCGACTCGCAGCTGATTGCTCCGGTCCGCATCGGAAAACGAGCATACGTGGCTGCCGGTTCCTCCATAACGCACGACGTTCCGGCGGACGCGCTCGCGATCGCCCGTGGCCGGCAAGCCACGAAAGCAGGCTGGGCAAAGGTGCGGAAAAAGAAAAAATAACCGGCTCTCTGGTATCCTTTTCTTCATGTGCGGAATCTTTGCCTACGTTGGACCCCGCGATCCTGTCCCCATCATCATGGCAGGCCTCAAATCTCTTGAATACCGCGGCTACGATTCCGCCGGTATTGCGATCGTTCAGGACAAGAACCTCCAGATCCGCCGTTGTTCCGGGAAGCTGAAGAATCTTGAAGACATGATCGAGCGTGCTCCCATTACCGGCCAATTCGGCCTGGGGCATACACGATGGGCCACGCACGGCAGGCCAACGGAAGAAAACGCCCATCCTCACCGCGACTGCAAGGGCCGTATTGTCGTGGCGCACAACGGCATCGTCGAGAACTACATCGCCCTCAAGAAGAAGCTGATCGATGAAGGCCACCAGTTCACGACCGAGACCGACACCGAGGTCATTGCGCACCTGATCGAGAAGCACTTCGCCGGGAATCTCGAGACGGCCGTCATGAAAACGATTGCCGAGCTGAAGGGTCTTTACGCATTCATCGCCATCTCCGCCGACGATCCCCAGAAGGTCGTGGCCGTGCGCGAAGGCGCGCCGCTTGTTGTCGGAAGCGTGGACGGCGAAGGCTTTGTCGCCTCCGACATTCCCGCCATGCTGCCTTACACGCGATCGATTCTCTTCCTCGACGACCACGAGATAGCGGTCGTGGCGCGAGACGGCGTGCGGCTGCTCGCGGCATCAGGGGCGGCACGGGAGCCGCACTTCCAGCAAATCACCTGGGATCCGGTCATGGCGGAAAAAGGCGGATACAAACACTTCATGCTCAAGGAAATCTACGAGCAGCCGACCGCGCTCTCCAATACCGTCCTGGGAAGATTTTCGCTCGATGCGAATGTCATACACCTGGAAGACGTGGCGTTCACGGACGAGCAATGGAAGAGTTTCAAGCGAATCTGCATCCTCGCCTGCGGAACAAGCTGGCACGCGGCGCTGGCCGGCAGGCAGATGATACAGTCGTTCGCCCGCCTGCCCGTCGAAGTCGACTACGCCAGCGAATACCGTTACAGGAACCCGGTGATGGAGCCCGATACGCTTTTCATTGTCATTACGCAGTCGGGCGAGACCGCGGACACCGTCGCGGCTCAGAAAATGGTTCGCGATCGCGGTTTCAAGGTTCTCAGCATTACGAACGTCGTGGGTTCGATGAGTACGCGGCTGGCGGACGCGGTTCTCTATACACGGGCCGGCCCGGAAATCGGAGTCGCTTCAACCAAGGCGTTTACGACGCAGCTCGTCTGCCTCTACCTGCTGGCAATCCATCTCGGAAAGCTGAACGGCCGGCTTTCCGGCGAGGAGATCCGCCGCGCGCTGACCGAACTCATGGAACTGCCGCACAAGATGGAAGCCATACTCGAACATGCCAAAGAGATCGAAGACATCGCGAAAGCGCTGTTCCGGGCAGAGGACTTTCTCTTCCTGGCGCGCGGTGTCCATTTCCCGATCGCGCTGGAGGGCGCCCTGAAGCTCAAGGAGCTTTCCTACATTCACGCCGAGGGCTATCCGGCCGGAGAGATGAAGCACGGCCCCAATGCATTGATTGATGAAAACCTGCCGGTCGTGTTTCTCGCCGCCTATGATCCTGCGTCCGCGGATTCGCGGCAGTGTTACGAGAAGGTGCTCAACAACGTCAGGGAGGTGAAGTCGCGCGACGGAATCATTGTCTCGCTTGGCAACGAAGGCGACGCCGACCTGATGGAAAACTCCGATCATTACTTTTCAATCGCTCCGACAAACGAGTTTCTATTGCCGATTCTCGAAGTCATTCCCCTGCAGCTTCTCGCCTATCACGTCGCTGTCCGCCGGGGTTGCGACATCGATCAACCTCGAAACCTGGCTAAGAGCGTTACAGTAGAATAGTCGTAGTGGATCTTTCGAAGCTTCTCAACCCGCAACAACTCGAAGCCGTGCAGGCTACCGACGGGCCGGTGCTCATTCTGGCCGGCGCCGGCAGCGGCAAGACGCGCGTTATTACCTATCGCGTGGCCCATCTGATCGAGCATCGCGATGTCCGGCCCGAGCAGGTACTGGCCGTCACCTTCACCAACAAGGCCGCCGACCAGATGAAGTACCGCATCAAGAACCTCCTGCGCGCGACCAGGTCCGGCGATCCGCTGATTTCCACGTTTCACTCGCTTTGCGTGCGGATATTGCGCCGCGAGATCGAGGCGCTTCAATACACCAGAGACTTCACCATCTACGATGACTCCGACCAGCTTCAGGTGATAAAAGCCGCAATGAAGGATCTCAAGGTCGACGACCGGCTCGTCACGCCCAGGACCATTCAGGGCCGTATCAGCCATGCGAAGAATCACGGCAAGACGCCGCAGGATCTGCTCGACGAGTCGTGGGAACCGTCGTGGGAATACACAGCGAATGTGATGGTCGAATATCAGAAGCGGCTGAAGAAGTCGAATGCCCTGGATTTCGACGACCTGCTGCTCAAGACCGTCGAACTGTTCGACAAGTACAAGGCCGCGGCGGAAAAGTACAGCACCCGATTCGAGTATGTGATGGTGGACGAGTACCAGGACACGAACCGGACGCAGTACCGGCTGGTGCGCCATCTCAATACTCTTCACGACAACATCTGCGTCGTGGGCGACGAGGATCAGTCGATCTATAGCTGGCGTGGCGCCGATATCCAGAACATTCTTTCGTTCGAGAAAGACTACCCGCGGGTAAAGGTCATCAAGCTCGAGCAGAACTACAGATCCACGAAGAACATTCTGGCGGCAGCCGGCGCGGTTGTTGCGAACAACGAGATGCGCAAGGGCAAGTCGCTCTGGACCCAGAACCCGCTCGGCGAGCTGATCAGCTATATGGAGGCGGCGGACGCGGATGAAGAGGCGATGTATGTTGCCGACCGCATCCTTGCCCATCAGAGATCGGATCCCTCGACCCGCATCGCTGTTTTGTACCGCACGAATTTCCTTTCCCGTGTTCTTGAAGAGAAGCTGCGGCGCTACAACATGAAGTATCGGATCGTTGGAGGTTTCAGCTTCTACGAACGCGCCGAAATCAAGGACATGATCAGCTACCTGACCGTGGCGCTGAACCCGCACGACTCCGTCAATCTGCTTCGGATCATTAATGTGCCGCCCCGCGCGATAGGAAAGACGACCACAGACGCGCTCGAGGAAGTGGCCATCGAGCGCGGTACGTCCGTCTGGGGAGCCATTGAGATCGCAATCCAGGAAAACCGGTTGCCCATGCGAACGCTCCGGGCGCTCGACGGCGTTTATAAGATGATTTCCGAATTCGTGGGCGCCGCCGAGGAACTCTCGAATTCGGCGCTGCTGGAGAAGATCGTCGTTCAGACAAAGTACATGGAGATGCTTCAGGAAGAGGGCACTGAAGAATCGGAGACCCGCGTGGAGAACATACGCGAACTTTTGACGGCCGCCGAGGAAAGCAACGAACGCGGCGAGCGATTACGGGAGTTTCTCGATCACGCCGCGCTCGTTTCCGATCAGGATCAGTACGACGAGGCCGTTCCCGTGTCGTTGATGACTCTGCACACGGCGAAAGGCCTGGAGTTTCCGCTGGTTTTCATCATGGGACTCGAGGACGGCCTGCTTCCGCACAACCGGTCAAAGGGCAATCAGGCCGAACTGGAAGAAGAGCGGCGGCTGTTTTACGTCGGCATGACACGCGCCGAGAACAAGCTGTACCTGACGTCCGCGCGCTTCCGGAGATATTTTGGCAACCAGGAGCATCAGATATCGGAGCCGTCGCCGTTCCTTGCAGAGATTCCGCAGAACCTCATCGAAGAGGTTGGCGAGCGCCGGCGGAAGCCTGAGGTGAGATACGAGGGAAAGAGCTACAACACGGTCGATGCGGTGATGAAGGTGCTGGGCGGTGAACGAAAGCAGGCTACCGCCGAACCCACGCCCCAGAGGAAGTCGGCTGGAACGTGGGCCCTCGGTACGCGCGTGAAGCATGCGAAGTACGGATACGGGACGATCCTGCGTACCGAAGGCAGCGGCGATGACCTGAAACTGACGATCAGCTTCATCTCTCACGGCCTCAAGAAAATGATCGCGAAATACGCCGACCTCGACCCATCGTAATTCGGGGTCAGACGGGTCTGACCCCGAATTTTCTTTGTTCCCGATGTATGCGTAACGCCATACATAGTAGAATTGCCGTTCTTTTTACAATGGTCTCCCAAGAAAAACTGAGCCACGAAATCGAAAAGTTCTGTCATCTGACATACGGCCGGGGATATCTCGCGTCGACCGACGGCAATCTCAGTGTGCGGCTGGCCGATGGAAACATCATGTGCACACCGACGCGGTGCAATAAGGGTCTCGTGCGCGCCGAGGAGATGGTTGTGATTGATGCCAGGGGCGCCAAGGTAAGAGGCGAGCGTAAGGCTTCGAGCGAGATTGCGATGCATCTGCTGATTTATGAGATGCGGCCCGATATCCATGCCGTCGTCCACGCGCATCCTCCCTGCGGCACCGCTTATGCCGCAGCAGGCATCCCGCTGAACAAGGCATTGATTTCGGAAGTGGTGCTCGGGCTCGGATGCATCCCGCTGACCGAATACGGTACCCCGGGAACGCCGGAGCTGAGCGACCAACTGCGGCCATTCATCAAGAGCTACGACGCGTTGCTGATGGCAAATCACGGCGTGGTGACATACGGGAGCGATCTGGAGGATGCGTTCAACCGCATGGATACGGTCGAGCACTTCGCAAAGATTTCGATTTACACCAAGATCCTGGGACGAGAGCGTCTGCTTTCGCCCGGAGATGTCGAGAAACTGTGGGTCCAGCGTCAGAAGTATTACGGGTTGGAAGGTTTGGACGGGAAATCGAAGGACCCGATGTGTCCTGTCACCGACGGACCATCGGAGACGATCTCTCTAACCCGCAGTGAGCTTATCGATCTCATCGAAAAAGTTGTCGTTAATTTGAAGTAGGAACAGGCGTCAATAAAGGAGTGTTTGCATGGCACGAGAGGGAGACGGCGGAATGGGTGAAGCTCTGGGAATGGTAGAAACCCGGGGATTGGTCGCAATGATCGAGGCTGCTGACGCGATGGTCAAAGCCGCAAAGGTAAATTTGGTGGGCTGGGAGAAAATCGGATCCGGCTACGTGACCGCCATGGTTCGTGGCGACGTCGCAGCAGTAAAGGCCGCGACCGATGCCGGCGCCGCCGCCGCCCGGCGCGTGGGTGAGTTGATCAGCGTTCACGTCATTCCGAGACCCCATTCCAACCTTGAAGACGTTTTGCCGATTGGCAAGAGCAGTAAGTAAAAGAGGAATCGGTAATTTGGCGTAATTCGGGGGACAGACTCCGAATTCCTGAACTTCGTAATTCGGAGTCTGTCCCCCGAATTACGCCAAATTACCGCCATTATTTATGCTTCTCGCGCGAATCATCGGAACTGTTGTCGCCACCCGCAAAGATCCACGCCTCGAAGGCAAGAAGCTGCTGATCTGCCGCCTCGTTGATCCCGACGGGAACGATGAAAAGGGCTACCTTGTCGCGGTGGACACGGTTCACGCAGGCTTTCGTGAACAGGTCCTGCTGGTGCAGGGGAGTTCCGCGCGGATGGCATACGGATGCAAGGACACGCCGGTCGACGCAGCGATCGTGGGTATCGTCGATCAGATTTCGCAGGATAACGGCTGATATGTACCTCGGAAGAGTCGTCGGCCGCGTGGTCTGCAGCATAAAAGACGACGCGCTCCATGCAAAAACACTCCTCTTAGTCCGCCGTCTACCCAATGGCCCAGTGGTCGTGGCTGTGGATTCCGTCGGCGCCGGCGCCGGCGAGACGGTTTACGTTTGCCGCGGTAAAGAGGCGAGCTTCGCTTTCAAAGGCGAGGAAGTACCGACTGAAGCCACGGTTGTCGCGATCGTAGATAGCGTCGAATCGGTCCAGATATGATCATCGCAAGAGTGATCGGTAACGTAGTCGCAACCCAGAAAGACGAAAGCCACGAGGGCAAGAAGATTCTCCTGGTCCAGCAACTCGATCTCGAAGGCAATCCATTAGGTGACCCGTTCGTCGCGCTGGACGCCGTCGATGCCGGCGTCGGCGACCGCGTGCTCGCCGTGCAGGAGGGGTTTTCGGCGATGACTTCAGTGGGCCACACCGACGCGCCGATTGACGCGGCCGTCATCGGCGTCATTGATGTCATCGATCTTGTGGAGCTGGCGTGATTGCCCACCTGCGGGGAAAGCTGATGCAGAAGGATCCCGCGCGCGTCATCGTCGATGTCAACGGCGTCGGATACGAAGTCGTCGTTCCCCTCACTACCTTCACTGCGTTGCCGGATACCGGCGCCGATGTTTCAATCGATATTCACACTCATGTGCGTGAAGACATCATCGCGCTGTATGGGTTTTCAACGCGCCGCGAACGTACGATTTTCGAGAAGTTGATGACGATCTCCGGCATCGGGCCGAAGCTGGCTGTCACCATCCTATCGGGCGGATCGGTGGAGGAGTTGATCACCGCGATCAAACGCTCGGACCTTGCGCGGCTCACGGCGATTCCCGGTGTCGGCAGGAAAACGGGCGAGAGAATCATTCTCGAGCTGAAAGACAAGCTGCAGGAGTTTACCGAGGCGCCGCAGAAATCCAGTGTCGAGGTGGACGTGATGTCGGCGCTCGAAAACCTCGGATATAACCGCGCGCTGGCGGAGAGCGCGATGCGGCGGGCCATCGATGGCGATCGCGATGCCGCATTCGACGTGCTGTTCAAACGCGCCCTACAGATTCTGACGAAGGGGTAGCCGTATGAGCGAACGCATTATCGCCCCCTCAATGATGGAAGAGGAAGCTCCCTTTGAGCTGTCGCTCCGCCCGCGCCTGCTGGCCGAGTACATCGGCCAGGCCAACGTCAAAGACAACCTGGATGTGGCGATACAGGCCGCGCGAAAGCGCGGCGAGCCTCTGGATCACATCCTGCTTTATGGTCCGCCCGGTTTGGGCAAGACCACCCTGGCCTCCGTCATCGCCAACGAAATGGGCGCGCGCTTCCGCGCGACCGCCGGCCCGCTGATCCAGCTTAAGGGCGACCTCACGGCCATCATGACGAATCTCGAGGCCGGCGACGTTCTCTTCATCGATGAAATCCACCGGCTGCAGCCCAATATCGAAGAGATTCTTTATCCCGCGATGGAGGATTTCAAACTCGACATCATAATCGGCCAGGGGCCCAGCGCTCGAACCCATCGGCTGGACCTGCGCCGATTCACGCTGATCGGCGCGACGACGCGCGCCGGATTGATTACCGCGCCGCTGCGGTCGCGCTTTGGCCTTGTGCACCGCCTGGACTTCTACACAACGGATGAGATTGAGTACATCATCCGCCGTTCCGCGGAAATCCTGAATGCGCCGATCACGCCGGACGGTTGCCGCGAGATCGCCAAAAGATGCCGGGGCACGCCACGGGTTGCGAACCGGATGCTCAAGCGTATTCGAGACTTCGCCGAGGTGAAGGGAACCGGGGAGATCACGCCGGCCATCGCCCGCGACGCGCTGAAATTACTCGACGTCGATGAGCACGGTTTCGATGAAATGGATCGCAAGCTGCTGCGCGCGATCATCGAACGGTTCGACGGGGGACCGGTGGGAGTGAACACGATTGCGGCGGTGCTCAGCGAAGAAGTCGATGCCATCGAAGACATGTACGAGCCGTACCTGCTGCAGATCGGTTTCCTGCAGCGCACCCCGCGCGGCCGCATCGCCACGAGGCTCGCGTACGAACATCTGGGGATTGCTTACCGCCCTCCGCAGTCCGGATTGTTCTGACTCCTCCCTGACGAAAACCGGCTCGCTGAGCCGGACAAATAACTTGCACATCGGATTCCGGCATTGCAACATTGCTCCACCCAAGGAGGCTCTCCGTGAAGCTTACAGCCACAGTGATCGGCATTATCTTGCTGGCGTCGGTTGCCGGCGCCCAGTCGCCGGCCAACACCGCATCTCCGGCATATGCTCCAAAACTGCTGCCCGATGGCCAGCCGGACATGCAGGGGATGTATCTGCGGAACGGAATTCGAGGCGGCGGAGTCGAAGCGGACGCGCCTTCCAGCCCGCTCGATCCCGGTGAGAGGAACCCTCAGTCGGTTTCCAACCGCGGAGACGGGCTCGGTCCCTATCCAAGAATATTCGGTGAGGGGAATGCGACATTGCGCGGCGCCGGTCCGCGTCCGCAGCGCCGAACCGGAATTATTGATCCGGCGGACCGCAAGCTTCCGTGGCGGCCCGAAGAAGACGCGAAACGGCGCCAGTTTCTTCTCGACCAGAATCCGGTAAAGGATTTGCGTCACGTTGAGCTGAATGCGCGATGCGTGCTGCCGGGACTCTTTCAGGGCGAAGATGGGAACCCGTTTACGTTCATGCAGCGTCCGGGATCGGTGGTGATCTTCTACGACTACAACCACACCAGCCGTGTCATCGATCTGAACCGCCGCGAGCACCTTGGAAAGGATATCCGCCTTTTCATGGGCGATTCGATCGGTCACTGGGAAGGCAACACGCTCGTCGTCGACACGACGAATTTCAACATGAGTTCGTATTCCTACCAGATCCCTTACCTGACCGACGCACTGCACACCATCGAACGTTTCACCATTTCTGATCGCGACACGATCGATTACACCGTGACGATCGACGACTCGAAACTGTTCACGAAACCCTGGACAGTCGCGGGATTCTTCTCGAGAGCCGCCGAGGGTGCGGAGTCGATCGAATTCGCGTGCGCCGAAGGAAGCCTGACGCTGGAGAACATGTTTGGTCAGCCTCCCGCGCGCTGAAGTGAAAGCTGAGAACTGCCCACCGCAATCGTGACTGTCCCGATTCCTCCCTCACCGGGAGTGCGGGGTCGGTAACACGGCTGTCTTACGCTGTGTTACAACTCCGCTATGGATAAGACATTAACAATCAGGCTTGATAAGAATCAGGACGAAGCGCTGACTCAGCGAGCCATCGCGCTTGGCAAGACCAGATCGGAACTGGTGCGGGAGTTGATCGATAAGGCGCTGACCGATCAACCCATTGGCCGCCGTGCCGGGCATCTGAAGGGACGTGTGGCCCTTCCGAGCGCAAAATCGGGCTGGCGTCGTGACTTGAAGGATCGCAACTGGCGGTGAGAACCTGGTTGATCGATATAGGCCCTCTTGTCGCATATCTTGACGGTGGCGATCCGGCGCATGAATCTGTGGCGGAGACCCTTGATCGGTTTTCAGGGCAGCTTGCAACAACGAGCGCGGTCATCACCGAAGCGATGCATCTTCTTGCCGATGCTTCCGACGGCCCGACCCTTATGGCCGAGTTTGTTCATACCGCGGAGTTACGTATTTTCGAGTCCACCCAACCCGAGCAGATCTTCAAGGCAGCGGCATTGATGCGGAAATACTCCGGCACACCAATGGACTTTGCGGATGCAACACTCGTGCTGCTGGCTGACGAGCTCGGTGTATTGGATGTTCTTACCCTCGACCGCCGCGGTTTCTCAACCTACCGAACAGCAAAAGGCAAAATATTCCGGCTGGTATTGGATTCATCGAGCTGATTCGCGACGAGGGAGCAATGCTCATTTATTGTGACTGAGGAGCGACAACGAAGTCGGCCGATTCCGCCGCAGGAAGTATCCAGGCAATTAAGAGACACCACACTAGCCGAAGTAGATAAACAGAAGCCCCCTCAATCCTGGAGGGGGCTTCCGTAGG
Organism: Candidatus Sulfopaludibacter sp. SbA3; assembly: GCA_945865815.1. Classification (GTDB taxonomy): domain Bacteria; phylum Acidobacteriota; class Terriglobia; order 20CM-2-55-15; family 20CM-2-55-15; genus CAMBFR01. The sequence continues at coordinate 82,500 of CAMBFR010000004.1, read as the reverse complement.
AGGATTAGAAATCCACGCGAGCGTTGATCGTGATCGTCCTCGCTCCGGTCCCGGCGGTCGGATGGCCTGTGATGCGGCCGAAATCCGCCGAATTGATATCCGTGATGGGATTGTCCCATCTCGGAGTGTTGAGAAAATTGATCGCATCGGCGCGGATCGTGAAGCTCTTGCCCTCGCCGATCTGAATCCGTTTGCTCAACGCCAGGTCGAAGCCGATAGTAGCGGGCCCTTCCAGACCGCTCAGATTGAGAGCGGTGTTGCCTGTCATTCCCGGCTGCGGATTAGCAAGCACGATGTTTCCGGATCCATCGACAACGACCTGATTGCTGAAACGGCCTGCCAGCGCCGTATTCCCACTGAAATTCGGCAGGGGCGCCTGACGTGTGGAAAGGCCGTTGAAGTATTCGACGAAGCCCTTGCCGACCTTGACCTGGCCGAGATCGTTCGGAAGCGTTCCCAGGAGGTCCGCCGTGTTCTCGTTGTTTCGGTTACCCAGCGTCCTTCTCGTGGTTTGGAACTCGAGAGGCGCGCCGCTTGTCCAACTGAAGATGCCGGAGATATCCCAGCCTTCGACGATCCGGTGAACGACGGACGGAGCATTCGCGAGCAGCAGCCGGTTGGGTCCAAAGGGAAGGGACCACATCGCGTTTCCTTTGAGATTGTGCGTTCGATGGAAGCCTACCAGGCCGCGTTGCAATCGGCGGTCTCTTGGATTTCGCGTGTCCTGGGTCGTATCGCCGTTGTTGTTGTTGCCGGCAGCGGAATTTCCAATGTTCCTGGACCATGTATGGCTGAACTGTCCGGAGAAGCTATTGGACAATCGCCTGGTTAATTGCGTTTGAAGCGAATGGTAGGTGGAATTGTCTACGTTCCCCGACAGCGAAACGCCGCCAAACTGGGGATTCACAACGATGAAATTCTCAGGCACTCTTCCGTTGCGGAGAATTCCGCCGTTGACTCCGGTCAGCGCGTTTGTACTGTTGAACCAGTTTGCCAGCGCGGCGGCCTCGCCGTTGGCGATCCACTGATTCGTCGTCGTGAATCGCCGCAGAGCTTCCGACCCCGTGAGACTGGTTCCATTCACGACGCCGACGCCCGTGACGTTAAGGTTGTTCAACAGACGATCAAACAGCGGAGCGGTCCCGCCGGCGCGCGTGATGTTGAACGCATCGAGGATGCCATTTTCGAAAATATTGACTTCGTTTAACTGAGTTATTCCCCAGAGCTTCGTTCCTTTGCTGCCGATATAGCTGACGTCAAGCGTAAGATTGCGCGCCAGTTCCCGCTGAATCGACAGGTTGAAATTTTGCACGTAGGGGATTACGCGCTCGTCGGCGTAAGCGTTGAAATTGGTCGTGCGATTCGTAAACGGCACCGGATCAAACGGCTGCGCGCCTCCAGTGGATAACGGGAAGATGTTTGAACTGATAGCGGAGGCGATGTCCATATACCCGGCAGGCGTCAGCGAAATCGGTAGTGACGAACCGGGCGCGCTTCCCAGATTGCCCGAATACTGAAGGAGCGTGGCTGCACCGGTATAGTTGACGCCGTACCCTCCGCGCAGGACCGTGGGACGGCCAAGCATCGGAAGATTCCAGCTGAATCCAACTGACGGAGCAAAATTGTTCCGATCATTCCCGTAAATGAGAGTATCGGGATTCGGAGAGTGCTTGCCGGCAAACTCGACCAGAGTCAGGGAGCCGCCCGTCGCGTTCGGATTCCACATCGCGTTGAAATCCGTTCCGGAAATACCGAACAACCCAGCCTGTCCACCTTTCGGACGGACGCCGAGTCCTTTCGAATCATACGGCGACCCGTAAATGTCGTAGCGCACGCCAAGGTTCAGCGTGAAGTTGCTGGTCACCTTCCAGTTGTCTTTGAAAAACGCGGCCCAGTCATTTTGATGGTAATTCCGGGCAAACGAAATCGTCTCCCTGAAGTCCTGCCATGTTTTCTGGCTGGGCGAGTTGATGAAGTACTGCTGGTTGACGTTTCCGAGGGATCCCGCGAGGTGAGCGACGAGAACCTGAGCCGTCGTGATGTCGTTTGTGTTCAGCCCCGGGAATGCCGCGGTGGTAACGCCCGGAACTGGAACGTTGCCCACGCCCAGCTGGGCTCGCGGAAGCGTGCTCTGTGTGCCGCCCGTGTTCGACTGATTGGAATTTGCGAAGGTCAGTTCAACTCCGCCCTGGAACGCATGAGTGCCTTTGGTCCAGCTCAACGTATCCGCAAACTGCATCAGGGGACTCTTCGAGTACCTTGGCGATGCGACGCCAAAAGGACCGTACTGGCCGAAGTTTGCATTAGCGTTGCCGAAGTTCAAATTTCCGGCCGCTGCGCCCGCCGGCGACGCAATGTGAAAGAATTGTCCAAGAACCTTCGGGAATGTGGCCTGGGCCGCCTTGGACCCCTCTGTGATCGCGTCATCGGCGGCGCCGTCATAGCAGCAGCCGACATGGAACGGCGACCAGCCGATAAAGCTGTCACGTTTCAATCCCCACCGAAATTCATTGAGCACGGACGATGAAACCGTGGACGTCCACGCCGCGCTGTAGAAGTCGGGATTACGACGAACTTCGCCGAAGAACCCATCCGGATAAGCGGGCAATCCCGTTTGTCCCGTGACGCCCCAGTTCTCTTCGCGAGTCGCCGTCAAAAAGACCTTGTTACTGTCGTCAATCTGATAGTCGATCCGAACGGTCATGTGATTCCGGTTTGTGTTCGGCTCTGTTCCCGTGGAGCTGTCCAAACCCGCGTGCGTCCGATTCCAACGATAACCGGCAACGTTCAGGCCGTCTCCGATTGTCCAATCGTTGGGCAGCGGCATGCGGGCAAGCAGATGGGGCCCGACCCACACGGGATCAATGCGTCTTCGGTTGGGATCGTTGATGTCGCTGAAGACATTGATCTGATTCATGAACAGCGGTCTTCCATTCGCTGTCGTCAGCGTATTCCCGCCGAGGTCGACGGAGGGCGTTGTCGAGAAGGCGCTGCCATTACGGCGGGTCGTCCCCCCGGCAGAACCTTCGGTGAGATAGCGGAAGATGCCTCGCCGGGCAGGGTCGGTAAGAACCGCCGACGTCACGGTCTGTTTTTCCAGGAATCGCTGTCCGTCATACAGGACGAAGAAAAATGCTTTGTTCTCTTTAATGGGTCCGCCAACCCGGCCCCCGAACTGGTTCCGGTTGCGGTAGCTCTTCTGTGCGCCGACAAGATTCTGGAAAAAGCTCTGCGCATTCACAGCCGAATTGTTGTTGCTATAGAAAAGCGCCCCATGGAATTGGTTCGTACCGGCGCGCGTCTGCATCTTCACCTGTCCGGACCCACGTCCGGAGGCCGCATCGACCGTATTGATGCTTATCTGCACTTCTTCGACAAGATCGGGGCTTGTGAACGTGGCGGAGTAGGCTCCGTTCCAATCCAGGTACCGGCCATCGCTGGTAGGCAGGCCGTCGCGCGTGGTATTGATCTGGCTCACGCGGCCGCCGCCGAAATTGTTGTCCACGACTCCGGCTGTAATCTTCGCCAGGTCAAGCACGTTTCGCGTGGCCAACGGCAGGTTGCGAACCTGAAAATCCGGAAGAACATTTCCTACCGACGCTGTCGTTGTGGCGAGCAGAGTATCGGCGGCGATAGAGACTTCCACGGCCTGGCTAAGACCGGCAACCTGCAGCGTGAAATTCAGGCGGATCTGCTGGCCTTGTCCAAGTTGCACATTGTTATAGGTTGACGTCTGAAACCCGGGCAGCAGCGCGGAAACCGTATAAGCGCCCGACTGCAGCGACGAAATTTCGTAGGCGCCCGCCTCATTCGTCAGTCTGGTTGTGACGATGCCAGTGTTTATGTTGCGCGCAGTGACTTCGACTCCGGGAATCAATGCTCCCGACGGATCAGACACAGTTCCTCCGACCGTTGCATTCAACTGCGCGAAAGTTTGCACGGAAAATCCAAGGCAGAGCACCAGGCCGACAAAACATCGGGCCGTGCGGGCCGTGCGGGCACGAAGCGCTGTCATCAAACAGACAAGTTGTTTCATTTTCATGATTTTCTGCCCCCCTAACTTGGCAAACGAAATATACGCCGCGTACTGAGAAGTCAATGCAAATCTGATGTGTCAGATCAGACCAGGCCTTGTCTCGGGACGATCGCCCACGGCACACCCAGTTTCAAATTCCTATGCCGCAGATTTGATCAGAAGGTTAACACGCTCCGGCCCCGGTACTCCGCCTGAATGCCCAGTTCCTCGTTGATTCTCAACAACTGGTTGTACTTCGCCACGCGCTCGCTGCGCGACATGGAACCGGTTTTGATCTGTCCGGCGTTGGTGGCAACGGCCAGGTCGGCGATCAACGTGTCTTCGCTTTCGCCCGAGCGATGTGAGATCACGACGCCATAACTTGCGCGCTGGGCCATCTTGATCGTATCGAGCGTTTCGGTGAGCGTACCGATCTGGTTCACCTTTATAAGGATGGCGTTTGCGACGCCCATGCCCATGCCGTGCGCGAGGCGTTCGGTATTGGTGACGAACAGGTCGTCACCGACGAGCTGCACCTTCCGGCCGAGTTCCCGTGTGAGGAGTTGCCAGCCATCCCAGTCGTCTTCGGCGAGACCGTCTTCGATGGAAACGATCGGATACTTCGCAACCCAATCGGCATACAGCCGCACCATGTCTTCCGCCGTTTTCTCCGACTTATCGGACTTCTTGAAAACATACTTGCGCTTGCTCTTGTCGTAAAACTCGCTGGAGGCGGCATCCAGTGCAAGCGCCACCTGTTCGCCAGGTTTGTAGCCCGCGGCCTCGATGGCTTTGAGGATGAGATCGATCGCTTCCTGGTTCGATTTGAGATTCGGAGCGAAGCCGCCTTCGTCGCCAACAGCCGTCGAATGGCCCGCATCGTGGAGAATCTTCTTCAGGTTATGGAATACCTCGGCGCCGATGCGAACGGCTTCCGGGAAGTTCGCCGCGCCCAGCGGCATGATCATGAATTCCTGGAAGTCCACGTTGTTGTCCGCATGGGCGCCGCCGTTGACGATGTTCATCATGGGCGCCGGCAGCACGCTGGCGCTGATTCCACCGATGTAGCGGAACAAAGGCAGGCCATAAGATTGGGCTGCGGCCCGCGCGACGGCCATCGAGACGCCCAATATTGCGTTCGCGCCGAGTTTTCCTTTGTTCTTTGTGCCGTCCATCGTGAGCATGAGTTGATCGATACGCGACTGGTGCGTGGCGTCCTGTCCGGCGAGTGCGGGAGCGATCACCGTGTTGATGTTGTTGACGGCCTTCAGCACGCCCTTGCCGAGGTATCGTTTCTTGTCGCCGTCGCGGAGTTCGAGTGCTTCGTGTTCGCCGGTCGAAGCGCCCGACGGGACGATCGAGCGTCCGCGGCTTCCATCTTCGAGAACACAGTCCGCTTCCACGGTTGGATTCCCGCGGGAATCCATAACCTCTCTTGCCTTGATGTCTTGAATTCGCATGTTATTCGTCCATCAAAATGACGCGCGTTGGTGCGCCATCGGCATCCTGCAGCTTCAGTGGGAGCGCGACAAGCCTGTAGCGGCCCGCTCGCACGTTCGCAAGGTTCAGTCCTTCAAGGATGACGATGTTTCGGGTTAATAGTACGAAGTGAGTGGGATGCTTTTCGGATTTGTACCTGTCGATGGAAAGATAGTCGATTCCGACCAGTTTGATGCCGATCTCGACGAGAAACTCGGCGCCCTCCGGTTCAAGGTAGACGAATTCTTCATAGAACCGGCCGTCCTGCCAATGGTTCGAGTTTTCTGTCTTGAACAGGACGCGTTCGACTCCTGTCCAGTCCAGGGTCTCCAGTTGGTTTCGCCCAATCGAACGAGCCCGGGGAATTTCCACGACTGTTGCCGTTCCTACCAGTTGCTCTACCGGGATGTCGCTCAGTCTCATGCCTCCATCGACAAAGTGGTATGGAGCGTCGATGTGTGTCCCGGTGTGGGAGCCCATCTCGATAGCCGTCAACCGGACGGTATGGCTTCCGTCGCGGGACAAGTGCGACTTTGGCGTCAGCGACACCGGAGGATCGGAAGGCCATACCGGCATGGTGTTCGTGATCGGTACGGTCACATCGTAAATCATGACCGTTTCATTCTATACAATGCGCCGGAGAGAGCAGCCTCGAATTGCGCGGCGCTGAAGCCCCGCGCCCACAGCGCTGGAAACACAGCGTTGGAAAAGTTGACACCATTGTCGTGGGGCGATACTGTTCCGCGTCAAAAGTATTCCGAACAACCAAAAGATCTGTCTTTCGAAGGAGGCCTGCATGACCAGAAAAGCGTTGTATCCAAGACTCACAGTCATTGCCATTTTCGCGTTCGTGGCGGCTTTGCTGACGGGCTTTGGCGGCGGCGTTGCCGCGCAGCAGGGAGCCGCCATCGCCATCGACAATGATGACGTCAGCGGAGTGGTCACCGGCCCGCGCGGGCCCGAAGCCGGAGTATGGGTGATCGCAGAAACCAAGGAACTGCCCACCGCGCTGCGCAAGATCGTGGTGACCGATGGTCAGGGCCGCTATCTGTTGCCCGACCTTCCGGGCGCGAACTACGACGTATGGGTTCGCGGCTACGGGCTCGTGGATTCACAGAAAATCAAAACGACGCCCGGCAAAGTGGTGAACCTCACGGCGGTAGCCGCTCGGGACGCGCGCGCGGCGGCGGAATACTATCCCGCGCAGTACTGGCTTTCGCTGCTTCAGTTGCCGCCCAAGACGGACTTTCCAGGCACGGGGCCCGGCGGAAATGGCATTTCGCCAAACATGAAGAGTCAGGGAGACTGGATCCGCAACATCATCAATACGGATGGCTGCACCGGATGTCACCAGATGGGCAATAAGGCCACGCGCGAGATTCCCAGGGAACTGGGCACGTTCGAAACTTCGGTAGCGGCCTGGGATCGGCGCATTCAGTCCGGGCAGGCTGGTGGCGGGATGAGCAACCGGTTCACACAGGTCGGCCGCCAGCGGGCGCTGGGGATGTGGGCGGACTGGAGCGATCGGATTGCAGCCGGCGAGTTGCCGGCCGTTGCGCCGCCACGCCCTCAGGGCGCCGAGCGGAACGTGGTCATCACCATGTGGGACTGGGCTGATCCGAAAGTCTATCTCCATGATGAGATCGCCAGCGACAAGCGGAATCCGAGGATCAATGCAAACGGGCCGATTTATGGAGCGCTCGAGGCCAGCGCGGATTACATGCCGGTCGTGGAACCGGGGAGCAACACCGCAAGCCAGGTGAAGCTGACGGTTCGCGATCCGAAGACGCCGAGCGAAGCGAACACGCCTCCGGCGGCGGCATCTCCCTTCTGGGGCGACGAGGTCATCTGGACCAGCCAGGCCAACGCGCACAGCTTTGCAATGGATGAGCAGTCTCGCGTCTGGATTGCGGCAAGAGTCCGTCAGAATCAGACTTCGTCTTTCTGCCGGGACGGCTCTTCTCATCCGTCGGCACAGGCGTTTCCAATCGAACAGAGCGGCCGGCAGATGCAACTGTACGATCCGAAGACCAAACAGGTCACGACCATCGATACGTGCTTTGGCACACACCACCTGAACCTCGACAAGAACGGCACGCTGTGGTTTACGGGCGGCGGCCCGGTCGAGGGCTGGTTCAACACCAAGGTGTACCTCGAGACCAAGGATGAGCAAAAGGCGCAGGGCTGGACCGTGTTCGTCCTCGATACCAACGGCAATGAAAGGCGAGACGCGTACGTCGAGCCCGACCAGCCGATCGATCCAACCAAGGACAAGCGGATCAATACGCCGTTTTACGGCGTTGCCCCGAGCCCGGTCGATGGCTCGATCTGGGGATCCGTCCTTGGCGTGCCCGGCTCTCTGGTTCGTCTTTCTCCAGGGTCGAACCCGCCGTCAACAGCGCTATCGGAAATCTACGAGGTACCGTGGAACAACCCGAAGGCGCCTGTGCAGGGGTTTGCGCCGCGCGGTATGGACGTCGACAGCAACGGCGTTGTGTGGACGGTGCTGTCGAGCGGACATCACGCCAGCTTCGACCGCCGCAAATGCACGGGGCCGCTCAATGGACCAACCGCCACCGGACAGCACTGTCCCGAAGGCTGGACGCTTCATACGCTGCCGGGTCCCAACTACAAGGGTGCGGTCGATTCAGGCAGCGCCGACTCGGCGTACTACAACTTCGTTGATCGGTTCGACACGCTCGGCATGGGAAGCAATGTTCCGCTGGCCACCGGGAATGGGTCTGAAGGACTGGTGGCTCTCGTGAACGGTAAGTTCCTTACGTTCCGAGTGCCCTATCCGATGGGCTTTTATGCGAAAGGCATGGATGGGCGAATCGACGATCCGAACGCCGGTTGGAAGGGGAAGGGAATCTGGACCACTTTCGCGACCCGGGCGCCTTTCCACATGGAAGGCGGCAAGGGAACAACAAGCAAGATTGTAAAGTTCCAGATCCGGCCCACTCCGCTGGCGAAGTAAGCAGGGTATCCGAGAATGTCAAATGTCGGATGTCCCATGTACGAGGTCAAATGTACTTGTCAAATGACTGAGCGACCAACTTACCCGATGACTCAATTGGACATTCGGTAAGTGGTAATTTGGTTCTTTGACAAGTGCATTTGACCTCGTACATGGGACATCCGACTTTTGACATTTTCGGGGAACTCGAGCCTCCATTAGTTCTTCGGGGCCAGCGAGCGCACGTAGTTCACGACATTCCAGATATCGGGATCCTTGATACGGTCGCCAAATGGCTCCATGTTCAGATCCGGCTGAATGCCGTTCTTGATAACGTCAAAGATCTCCCCGTCGGTTGATCCTCGTTTCCAGGCGGCATCGATGAGATTCGGCGCCGGCGGACTGATGTCGCTGCCGGAACCGCCTTCCCCGGTTGTGCCGTGACAAACCGCGCAATACCGCGTGTATATCGGTTTGCCCGCAGCGGCGGATTCCGGAGTGGCCGGCACGGGGTTGCTGACCTTGGCGGCCTCAGGGTTGCCTTGAGCCATCATGCCGACGCCGGCAACGGCTGCCAGTACCAGTCCGGCCACAACCACACGCAAAAAAATTGAATGCACGCTGACCTCCCGGTGAGTTGTATATTTGCAGGCGCATTCTACCATCACTCAAATACTCAAAGGAGACCCGGTATGACTGCCAGGTTCTTTCGCTTCGGCCTCAATTTAGTTGCTGTTTCGATCGTCATGGCGTCTGGACCGCTGTCGGTCAGGGCGCAAGATTTGCACGGCCATACTCCTGCTGTCAGCGGCGCGCCGCAAGGCATACCTTATTTCTGCGCGAACCCCACTGTCGCGAGCGCTAACGGCGGCCGCTGGTCCGATCCGGGCACCTGGTCGAGCGGGAAGGCGCCGGCCGCGGGCGACAGAGTGAGAATTGCCGCAGGGCATGACGTGACCTACAACGTAGTGAGTGACGCTCGACTGGAATGCATCGAGGTGGAAGGCCGTCTCCGCTTCGAGACGAACGCGAACACCAGGCTGAAGGTCGGCAACCTGATGGTTCTGGAGAAGGGATACCTCGAGATCGGCACGGAGGCGAACCCGGTGCCGGCGGACGTCGTTGCCGAGATCATCATCGCGGATCAGCCGATTGATCGGGCGATCGATCCCGGACAGATGGGCACAGGCATCGAGAGCCTGGGCAAGGTCACCATGCACGGGGCGGTGAAGACGCCGGTGTTTGTGCGGTTGGCCGAGGAGCCGCTTCGAGGCGCGGCGGCGCTCGTCTTTGATTCGCCGGTAAGTGGATGGCGTGCAGGCGACCGTCTCGTCATTCCGGACACGCGGCAGTTGCGGAACAATGAACGCGGCGCGGATTACCAACCGCAGGACGAGAAGCTTCAGGTTGCGTCGATTTCAGGTAATCGCGTCGTGCTTGCCGCGCCGCTGCGATTCGACCATAAAGGCGCTCGAAGCGCCGGCGGCCGTCTCGAGTTCCTGCCACACGTCGGCAATCTCAGCCGAAGTATTGTTATCCGATCCGAGAATCCGGAGGGCACGCGCGGCCACATGATTTTCATCTCTCGCGCGGACATCGACCTGCGATATGTCGAAGTGCGCGAGATGGGGCGCACGCGGATGGGAGTGCTCGACAGCTCGGAGTTCGATGCGAGCGGCCGTCTCGTCAAGTTCGGCGCCAACCAGATCGGCCGATATGCGATTCACTTCCACCATGGTTTCGGACCGGCTGTTGCGCCGGCCAACGGTTATCAATTCACGCTTGTCGGCAACTCGGTGGACGGCGCGCCCAAGTGGGGAATCACGGTTCACAACAGTCACTACGGCCTGGTCCGCGATAACGTCGTGTACAACACGCACGGGGCCGGGATCGTGACCGAGGACGGCGCCGAAAGTTTCAACGTGTTCGATCACAATTTCGCCATGCGCTCCGGAGGCTCAGGCGACTTTGCGCCGCGCAGCGGTTACGGCGGCGCGGGGCCGGATCCCGGAGGTGAAGGCGCGGGCTTCTGGTTCCGCGGACCCAACAACTATATTCGCAACAACGTTGCCGCCAATGCCGACGCTTTCGGATTCGGACTCGCGGCGGGCGCGCTGGACGCTGTGCGTATCCCGGCGTTCAAGGGCGCCGATACCAGTCAGAACGCCCAGACTCTGCCGCTCGACACGACAGGCGCTGACGTACTGGAATTCACAAACAATGAAGCGTACGGCGCGATGCAGGCTGGTGTCGCCTGGGGCTGGAACGGCGCCATCGCGGACCTGCGCGTCTGGCACGCTTCCCGCCATGGGCTGACCGGGACGCCGGCCGACCGGTTGACCGTCGATCGGATTACTGTGCGCGGTGACAAATCGCTCCTCGCCAATCAGGCAGAGAGCCCTGCCGGCGTCTGGCTGTCCAATTACGTTGCCAAGACCATCGTTGTGCGGAACGCGGATGTGCAGGGTATGCGCACCGGCGTATCGAGCCCGTTCTACCATGGAGTCGCATTTCGGGAGCCGGGCCGTGGTGACGGGTCGGCGCTCGTCCAGGGAGGATTCTTCCAGAACTACGTCGGCATTGTGATTGCGACGGCCTATTCGGCGAGTTCGCAGTCCGGCGAGGAGGTCAAACGCGCAGAGGTGCGCGACTCCGTCTTCGAGCCGCTGGACGTGCCGCGAGATTCGGCGAATCCGCCGGCGGCGATCTCGATGAATTACCGGATGGCCCGTGACGATCCGGATCCACGCGATCCCATCGCCGTCTACAACTTCAACGCCAAGCCGGGTGACGACTTCAAGGTCTACTACTCGCTGGCGGGTCCGCAAAGTGAGGCGCCCTGCCCCAACACGCGGCCCGACATCGGCGGATGGATCTGCGGCGGCAGGTAAGAACCTGGCGAACGGCAGAGGCGGTCGATGACCGCCCCTGCGGAAAAGGACGCTAGAAGTAAAACTTGCCGGCGAGTTGGATGATTCGCTGACTGTTCGCGCGTGCCTGGGTCAGAGCGCCAAAACCATCACGGTTCGTGGGGCTCGCCGCATTGACGAGCGCGCCTGTGGCCGGGTTGAACTGGGCCACGGAGTTGAACGTGCCCCACTGTGTGTGGTTAAAAGCGTTATACATTTCCACGCGGATCTGAATGCGGCGCTGGTCTTCTCCGTACTGGAAGTTCTTGAAGATCGAGATATCCCAGTTGTGGAGGCCCGGTCCGCGGACGCTGTTGATCCCGGAATCGTTGCCGATGCTGCCCCGGGTAGCCATCGCGACGCACGATGTATCGATGAAAGCAAGCGTCGTGCGCTCTCCCCGCGGCTTATTCGGGTTGCAGGTCAGAACCGGACGTGGCGCGACATCTTCACTGCCGGTGATCATCCGGTTGCGTTGCGCAGCGCCAATTCCGGTCAGCGAGTAGTCCAGGGTAAGTGGAGCGCCGACGCTCACACTCGTGAGACCTGAAAGTTGCCAGCCGCCGAATATCTGTCTGCCTACCCGGTTGTCCAGCCCGGAAATCGTCTGGGCCAGACTCGGAATGTCGTATATGTAGTTGAAGGTGAGTCCCTGCGTCCGGTCCAGTTGGAGCGGGCCGTAATTGACGCCGCGCGTATTGGTCAGATGACCGACCTGGGTACCAAGGGCCTTCGACCATGTATATGTCGCGCCGAACTGCAATCGGCCGCGCCGCCGGTCCACGGAAATCTGCAGCGCGTTGTAATTGGCCGAGCCGCCGAACGTGAAGTGAGCGATCGTCGAACCGGCGCCGCCCACCACGATATTGCCTCCGGTATAACCCGCGTAGGGCCGGTACAGGTCGGCCGGCAGCGTGGTGGTTCCGTCAAATCGGGGTGTTGCCGCTGTCGGGTCCTGGTTCTGCGGCAGCCACGCGCTTCCCAGCGGCAAGCCGTTGAACGGGATGTTTTCATACAAGTGCCGTGACTGGGTCCCGACGTAGGACACGTCCAGAAGAATGTCCAACGGGAGTTCGCGTTGTAAGCCGGCGCTGTAGTTGTATACGGTCGGTACGCGGCCGTCTTTTGACAACTGAGTAATGGCCAACGGGAACAGCGTTCCTGCCGAGCCGCCGATTGCGGAGAGATTGCCGTACAGAATGCGGGAGAGCTGGACGTCGGGCGGATTGGTGAGATAGTTCGTCGTATATCCGACACCCGAGGTTGCGATTCTCTCGTAAAACACGCCGCCGCCCGCGCGGAGTACTGTCCTGTTGTTCATTGCATAGGCCAGGCCGAGCCGCGGACCCCAGTGCAGGCCGCCGCTGTCAATCAAGCCGCGAGGAACGCCGCTCTGACCGGATTTGACGATGCCATTGGCAGGATTTCCTGAACCCGGCACGATCGCTCCGATCAACACCGCCGGACCTGTTGTTCCGGTAAGCGGATTGCGCGACACGCGCTGGCCGTTTACCAGCGCGGGTTGATAAAGCGAAACCCGTTTAGCCGGGTCGTACGCCGCCGCGTCGAAGTTTGTGAACAAGTTGTCTTTTTCCCAGAGCGGAGGAATCACGCTGACCCGAAGTCCATAGTTCAGGGTGAGCTGCGAAGTCGCCTTCCACGTGTCTTGCGCATACCATTCGATGTTCCAATATGGATAGCTGGGAAGCAGGCTCTTACTGAATTGGGAATACTCTCTGAAGTTTCCCAGCAACGCATTGGCGTATGCCCAGTTGGCGTCACCCGGATTCAGTGGATCACGGTCGAACAGGATGGTGCCGTTGAGAGGACGGAATGGATTCTCGGATTTAACAGCATGTTCGACGAATATTCCGAACTTCAACGTATGCGTATTCAGGACCTTGCTGACGTTATCCGTCACGTTCACGATGGGGTTCTTGTTGGCGTAAGGAAGGCCAGCGAAGTTCGTCATCAGCGTCGGTATGCCGGGTCCGCCAACGCCGCCAAAGCCGAAGTTTGGAACCAGTCCGATCGGATCCGCACTGGGAAAGAGCAACGGGATCGTAATCTTCGAATTGGTCCTGTAATACGGACTATCGCTCGGAGGAGCGTTGCCCGGAATGCCGTTCTTTGTATATCCGACCTGTAATTCGTTCGTTGCCGTCGGGCTGATTATTGTTGTCAGGTTTCCGTTTACCGACCAGCCGAACGTCGGAGCCAGCAGCGGCGAGAGGCCGAGGTTGTTGGACGAGTCTGCTCTGCCGTAGGGATTGTTTTGCGTCTGTTTGCTGTTCAGCACGCGGCCGTATAGCCGCCAGTTGCTGCTGATATTGTAATCGCCCCGGTACACCTGATCGAACGAAGGCAGTTCCTGCGCCGACTGGGATTCGTAATTGTATTGCGGGTTCCCGAAAACGTTGGGAAGAGGCAGCCAGTTCAGAACCTGGGGACCATATGGGCTGAACCGGCTTGACGGAATAATGTTTCCGGGGAAAGGCTGCCGAGTCACCGGATCTACTACCGTTACGGGAAGACCGGCGCCGTCCCGCGATTGGGAAAAGTTACCCGCGCGTTCCGCGGCTGTAGGGACCGTGATACGGCGCGGAGCCGGAGGAACCCGCTGCCGGCCCCACTCGTGCGACATGAAAAAGAACAGCTTGTCTTTGTTCGTGTTAAAACCTCCCGGGACCGGACCGCCGAGGTTATAGCCGGTCGTCATGAAACGGTATATCTGGCGTAACGAGCCACGACGGTTGTTATCAAAAGAATTGGCATTCCATCCTTCGTGCCGCTTGAAGAAATAGCCTCCACCATGGAATTCATTAGTTCCACTCTTGGTTGCTACCTGAACCTGCGCGCCGGAGTTCCTGCCGAATTCAGCGCCCTGGCTGTTGGTAGACACTTTGAATTCGGCAATGGCGTCCATGCTGACGCGATAGGCGAACTGCTGATTCACGCCCGAGTCAATAACCGTCTGGCCATCCACCGTAAAGTTATTCTGATTCGCGCGCTGACCGTTAAAAGTGGTCGTCCCGGTGCCCGCATCCGCCGGGGCGCCTGGCACGGTCTTCAGAAGACTCGTGAAATTCCGGCCATTCAGCGCAATATCGATAATCTGCCGGCCCGTGACGACGCCTGCGCGCTCGGCGGACACGGTCTGAAGCTGAACAGCTTCGGCTTCGACGGTAATGGACTCCGCCTGCGATCCCACCTCAAGCACGATGGCGGGAAGGCCGAGTCTGTCGTTGACGAAAAGTTTGATATCGGTCTTCCTGTAGCTCTTGAAGCCGGGTAACTCCGCAGTGACGGTGTATGTAGCGCCCGCCAAAGCGCTGAACACATATACTCCGGCCTCATTTGTGATCGACTGCCGAGCTTCTACGCCCTGGTCCTGGTTCAGCAAAACCACCTGTACGCCAGGAATAACCGCGCCCGATACATCCTGCACGCTTCCTGAAATAGAACCGGAACTGTTCTGTGCGGCAAGCTGCGCGCTGCACACGAGTAAACAAACCACCACCAATAGCGACACACACTCTCTTTTTTGTCTCAATGACATCGCTAAGTTCCCCCTTTGGCGGTTGAGTCTATAGGCGTCCGGGTTGCTTGGAAACTGTTTTCGAGTGTCCCGATTGGGGGTGTTTGGGTCAGGTCGAACTGGAATTAGCCTAATGGCTGATGGCGTACATGATCGCGTTTGAGAAGATCTTGTACGAATACGCCGAGAACTTCTCCGGATAACGCGGGTCGTCGGCCCACTCGGACGCGTCCATCAGATCCGTGTTGAAGTTGATGAACACAAGCAGCCGCCGGGCAACTTTCGGAGGACGGCTGGTGTCCATCCAGACGGAGTTTTGTACGTACTCCTCGGCTCCGATCAGATTTCCCAGTTCTTCTTCATATTGCGTCACGTATTCGGTCGCTCGTCTTACAACGCCTTCGAGGTCGATCGAATTCTGCTGTGCCGGAGCTGCCTGCACGAGCAGCATGGCAAGGAACATGGATGTCATGTCGATTCCTGGACGCAGATGATACCCAGGCTGCCGTTCTTGCCTGTCACCTTTTCCGGACCTGCGCCAACACAACGCCCATCAGTACTACCACGGCGCCCAACGCCGTCCAGGCGGTCGGCCGCTCGTGCAAGACGATGTAGCCAAGGGCGAGCGCGGTAATCGGCGTAAACACGGAGATGAACGACAACGTCGTGGCGCTCCACGTCTTGAGAAGCCAGAAGAAGATAAGAAACGTCACCACGCTGCCGGCGACAGCGAGATACAGAATGGCGCCCCATGTCTGAAGGTCTGATGGAGCGTGGAGACCGTCTCCGGCGATAACCGACGCGAGGGCGAGACATGCACCGCCCACCAGCATAGCGGGCGCGTTAAACGCGGCCGGGTGCAGGGCATTGCCGTACCGTTTCGTCGCCACCGACGAGGCTCCGGCGCACACGGTGGAGAAGATCACTGCCAGCATCGGCCAGGTTTTCGACGCATCCAGTTGAAGGTTGTCCGCAAACAACATCGCGACGCCGGCGAAAGCGAGCAGCGTTCCTGTGAATTTGGAAATCGTGAGGCGCTCACCGCGCAGGTAGACATGGGCCATCAGGGCCGTGACGATCGGGAGCACCGCGAAGAGCACGGCCGTCAGACCGCTGTCGAGCCACTGCTCGCCCCAATAGATGAGCCCGTAGTCCACCCCAAACAGGACGATTCCCACGAAGACGACCAGCCGCCATTCGTTGCGGCCGCGCGGCCAACGCGCGCCCAGCATCGGCACAAGCGGGACCATCAGGAGACCGGAGATGAAGAAGCGAAGCGCGGCCACGTTGAACGGGCCGAGCCCACCGTAACCCACTTTGATGACGAGCCATGTCGAACCCCATACAAAGCAAAGGAGCACGAAGGCCGCATAGGCCGGCGCCATGGGCGTCATTGCTGCGATTCTTCTTCCCGCGGGAGCTCCACGAAAAACAGAATCTCCCGGGGAGGCGCCTCCAGCAACCGCGCCCGAAGGTCGGCAGTCCGTAGGCGCAACGGCAGGCTGACCACGACTGAGGCCAGGTTCATGTCGCGCTCGTGCAGGCCCTGAAGCATGGGAACGTCACGAGGCTCTGCGTATCGGAGGATCAAATCCTCTACGTCCAAACGAAAGGATATCGATCCGGAGTGCCGGTCAGCGGATACCAAAATGATCTCCTGCCCGGAAGTGGAGACGACTTTCGCTCGAAGCGCGAAGGTCCAGCCGGACAATCGCCCCATGCAAAACACCACGGACCCGTCGGCCCGCAATTTGTCGAAAATCAAAAAAGCTTCATCTGGTGTGATCACTGCTGTTCCTTTGAGCAAATCTGGGGACAGACTCCGAATTCCAGCATTACGAGGAATTCGGAGTCTGTCCCCAGATTTGCTCCCCCATTATCTGCCCGTCCGCTCCTCTTCGGTAGCTTCGCGGCATTTTCGTAAGGTCGCTTCTCAAGGTGGATGGGAATCCTTCCCAATTACCTGCTATTGACCCGATCAATGTCCGCATGTTTTCATGGCTCCGCCTTTTGCATTTCCCACCATTGGATCATGTCTCAACTGCCAGCGATCGTTCAGCGGGAGAAACCGCGGGAAACAGAGCCGGAGTGTCCGCCGATTGTCCGCATCCAGAAGTTGATCTTCGATGAGGCGTTCGCGGCGGATGCCAGCGACGTCCACATTGAGCCTGGTCAAAACTCCACCCGCGTGCGTTGCCGTATCGACGGGCTTCTAAAGCAAACGCTCGAAATTCCCAGGTGGATGCACGACAACCTCGTCGTGCGAATCAAGATTCTTGCCAGGCTCGATATCAGCGAGCGGCGGCTGCCGCAGGACGGCCACATTCATGGCGACGCCAACGGCGCCGACATCCGCGTGTCGACGCTGCTCACCCGATGGGGCGAGAAGGTTGTCATTCGAGTGCTTCGCCGCGGCCGGGCGTCCATGGCTCTCGCCCAACTTGGATTCGGTCCGGCAGTTGAAGACCGGCTTCAGGCATTGATCCGGCAGCCGCAGGGAATCCTGCTCGTTGTGGGTCCGACAGGCAGTGGAAAGACGACGACGCTTTACGCGCTCATTAATGAAATCAGGAACGAGCCGCTGAACATCGTCACGATCGAAGACCCGATCGAATACGAGGTGGATGGAATCAGCCAGGTCCAGGTGAACGAGCGTGCCGGGCTCACTTTCGCCAAAACTCTGAGATCCATCTTGCGGCAGGATCCGGACGTCATTCTCGTCGGCGAGATTCGCGATGCCGAAACGGCAACCACGGCTTTCCATGCGGCCATGACCGGCCACCTTGTGCTTTCCACGCTCCACGCCACCGACAGCGTTTCGGCTCTCCTGAGATTGTCGGAGCTCGGAATCGAGAGGAGCCTGATGTCGTCAGCCATAGTCGGGATCGCCGCTCAACGGCTCGTACGGCTGAATTGCAGGACCTGCGCCGAGCCTGAGTTTCCGAGGCCGATCTATCTCGAACGGCTGGGAATCGACGCGATGGATCAGCACAAGCTTCGGCGGAGCGCCGGATGCCCCGCCTGCAAATCCACTGGAATCGGGGGCCGTCGCGCCGTATTCGAGCTGCTCGAAATGAGCCGGCGGATTCGCGAATCGCTCGCATCAGGATCGGAACTCGAGATCGGCGATGCCGCGCGCGAAGCCGGA
The DNA here is from genome assembly GCA_945865815.1 of Candidatus Sulfopaludibacter sp. SbA3. Taxonomy (GTDB): domain Bacteria; phylum Acidobacteriota; class Terriglobia; order 20CM-2-55-15; family 20CM-2-55-15; genus CAMBFR01. Next base: position 64,455 of record CAMBFR010000004.1, on the reverse strand, counting down.
TTCGTGTCGATTACCGATCAGGCGGTCGAACTGGCGCTGGCCGGGAAGGTCGCCGCACACGAGGTTTACCGGTCCTGTTACTTTGGAGGCGAGTGATGCTTGTGGATTATTACGCACTTCTGAACGTTCCAACCGACGCGACGAGCGACGAAATTCACAGGGCCTATCGCGCCCTGGCCATGCGCTACCACCCGGATCGGAATTCGGATCCCGATGCCGCATTTCGAATGACAGCCATCAACGACGCCTATTCCGTCTTGAGCGATCTGACCGGAAGGGTTCGATACGACCTGCAGCGCCGCTCCTCAAGAGCCGGCGGCGACATTTCGACGCCTGTACTGCGCGCCGCGAAAGAAACAGTCTTGCGATGCGGTTGGACCCTGCTGGACGACGATGGCGCCAACATCACTCTCGAACAGAAGTCCAGGCGCGTTCGCGTGTGTTTTGCCGAGCGATTGACCGGCGTCAGGCTCCGAACGATCAGCAGGCGGTTTCCCGGATTGTCGGTGGTGCTTGCGGTCGAAATTGAAGCGCCGATCAACCTCGCATTGCAGACCGTGGTCATCGATCTGATGCACTCGTGTAAGCATGGTCCGGACTTTCCGGATGACGTTTATCGGGGGCTGTTTGCAGCGTTTTTGGTATGATCAACCGATGCAAAAGGCCCCTTTCATATTCCTGCTTGCCGGATTCGTTGCCGGCTATGGCGTCGTGTTTACCTGGACGAAAGAGCGGGCTCCGGAGGTTGTCCGGGCAATGGCGCGAGCCGTGCCCCTGTCGCGGCCCGGCGAGCTGCCCCCGCCGCCCCCGCCGGATCCTGCGCTTGTACAGAGCCTGACCGACAGGGTGAAGCAGAACCCGGGAGATTTCGAGGCCCTTATCGAACTTGGGAATATTGACTTCGACCAGAGCAAGTTCGCCGAAGCCAGCGGCTGGTATGAGAAGGCGCTCGCAGTCGAGCCGGACAATCCCAATATCCACGCGGACCTGGGCACGACGTACTTTTACGCCCAGCGCATCGACGAGTCGATCGTGGAGTTCGAGAAGTCGCTCACGCTCGATCCGACACATCCCCAGGCGCTTTACAACATCGGCGTTGCGCAGTTGCACGGCAAGAACAACGCCCAGGCCGCGCTCGAAGCGTGGCAGAAGCTGGTCGACGCGCATCCCACCTATCCGCGGATCGACGTTGTCAAACAGCAGATCGAGGCGCTGAAAGCACAGCAGACAAAGTAGTGCGCAGAGAGATCATTGACCGGCTCGAGCGGGCGCTCGGGGCCGCGGCGGTGACTACCGACGATACCGAACTCCTTGTCTACGAGTGTGACGCCCTCGCCATTTTCAAAAACAAACCAGACGCCGTCGTTTTCCCCGCAAACACTCAACAGGTCGCCGAGGCCGTTCGAATTGCCAACGAATATCGGATTCCATTTCTCCCTCGCGGTTCGGGCACCGGATTGAGCGGCGGCGCGATGGCGATTGACGGCGGTATCATCATTGAGTTGCAGCGGATGAACCGCATCCTGTCCGTGGATGTAGAAAACCGTTTTGCCGTTGTCCAACCGGGCGTCGTCAACATTCATATTTCCCAGGCCGTGGCGCCTCACGGGCTTTACTACGCGCCCGATCCTTCGAGCCAGTCCGCGTGCAGCATTGGCGGCAATGTGGCGGAGAATGCCGGCGGCCCGCACTGCCTGAAATACGGCATGACAACGAACCACATTCTCGCGATCGAAGCCGTGCTGTCGACGGGCGAAGTTGTTCGTCTTGGAAATACGGCCGGCGAAGCCTGCGGCATGGACCTCGTGGGCGCGATTGTCGGTTCCGAAGGAACGTTCGCGATCGTGACGGAAATTACGGTGCGATTGCTGCCAAAGGCTCAGGCCGTCAAAACGTTGCTGGCGGCTTATAAATCCTTTGAGGAATGCAGCCAGACTGTGTCCGACATTGTGGCCGGCGGTATCGTTCCCGCTGCGCTCGAGTTCATGGATGACAAGACTATCGTAGCGGTGGAGGCGTCCGTGTACCGGGCCGGCTATCCGCTGGACGCCCGCGCGGTGCTTCTGATCGAAGTCGACGGATTCAGCGACGGGCTCAACGAGACCGCCGCTGAAATCATCGAGATCTGCAGGCGGAATAATGCATACGACGTCCGCGTCGCCAAAGACGAGGAAGAGCGGGCGAGGCTTTGGATGGGGCGAAAGGGCTCGTTTGGCGCGATGGGCCGCATCAGTCCCGACATGATGGTCATGGATGCAGTCATTCCGCGGACGCGGCTGCCCGAGGTCCTGGCCGAGATCAATCGCATTTCCGAGCAGTATCAGTTGCCCGTAGCGAATGTATTCCATGCGGGCGACGGAAACCTTCATCCACTGATCCTTTTCGACAGCCGGCGCCAGGACCAGGTGGACAAGATCCTCACGATGGGCGAAGAGATCATGAGGTTTTGCGTCGGCGTCGGAGGAGCGCTCAGCGGGGAGCACGGTGTCGGCTGCGAAAAGGCCGATTTCATGGAGATGGTGTTTACCGAATCGGACCTGCAGACGATGGCAAACGTAAAGCGGGTTTTTAATCCCAGTGGGCTTTTGAATCCTTCAAAAATTTTCCCGACGCATCGGGGATGCACCGAAATCGGAAGGCCCGGCACGACGAGTACGGAAGAGATCGGCAAAAGGGTGGAGAAAATGTTGCTGGGGCAGAAGCCTCGCGCCCACAGCGTACTTCCCGTCCGATGACCATAGACGGCATCACTCCCGCAAAGATCCTCAGGCCCGAGTCGATCGACGAACTTTCCCAGGCCCTCCGCGCTGAGACCGGCGCCATCGTTCCAGTGGGCGCCGCTACGCAAACCTTTTTCGGCAATCCACTTCGCCGCGCCGACTGTGCGCTGGATCTCACCCGCCTTTCGCGAATCACCGAATACAATCCCGCGGATCTGACAATCCATGTGGAAGCCGGCGTTACGCTCGAGCAGCTCCAGCATGCGCTGCTGGAGAACAAACAGTTCCTGCCGCTCGATCCATGGAATGGCCCGCGGGCCACTATTGGCGGCATCGCTGCGGCTAACGCGCAGGGACCCTTTCGCGCAACTGGTACCATTCGTGACTGGATCATCGGAATGAAGGTCGTTCACGTGGACGGCCGGATCTCCAAAACGGGCGGCCGCGTCGTGAAGAACGTCACCGGTTACGATCTGGCGAAGCTGTACACGGGTTCACTGGGGACACTCGTGGTAATTGCCGAAATAAGCCTCAAGTTGAGGGCTCGATTCGCCCGAACGGCGACCGCCAGGGTCCGCTGCGAAAATGCCGCGGCCGCGGCAGGGCTGCTGTCGGCCATACGAAGCAGTCCTCTGAATCCCGTTTCATGCGAATGGGTGGGGCCCGAGAACGCCGTCTGGATTCGGTTTGGGGAACATCCGAGCGCCGTCGACTGGCAGCTCCGGAATCTTCCAGCGGCAGACTGGCAGATCATCGAAGGCGCCGGCGAGTCCGCTGAATGGGAGAAGCTGCGGCAACACTACCACGAACTCGGGAGTGTTATGCTCCGGGTGATCGGCCTTCCCGGCACCGTAAGCGAGATCGTCAGCGAGTACAAGCCCAAGGCATGGATCGCCCACGTTTTGAATGGAATTGTCCTCATGGCCGTTTCCACCAGCGACGAAATCCGGGCAATTCGCAGCCGCTACCGTGTTGTGGTCGAGAAGGCGCCGGTTGAGATGCGAAGAGAAGTGGGAACTTTTGCTCCGGCTCCCGCCGAATACGATTTGATGAAGAAAATGAAGGAGGCATTCGATCCGGAAGGCCGCTTGAACCCCGGACGCCACGTTGATGGTGAAAGCAGCAAATAGGCACGCCGAGTTGTATCTGGACTGTGTCCACTGCGGTCTTTGCCTGCCGTCGTGCCCGACCTATCGAGTGCTTGGAACCGAGATGGACTCGCCCCGCGGGCGCATCTACCTGATGCGCGCGTATGACGAGGGCCGCACGAAGATTACCGGCTCGTTCGTCGAACACATGTATCGATGTCTCGATTGCAGGGCGTGCGAGACCGCTTGTCCGTCCGGCGTGAATTTTGGCGAGATGATGGAGTCCATGCGCGCCGAGATCGTCAGCGAACGCTCGACGCACTGGCTTTCCCGCCTCGTGCTGAATCACGTGTTCCCATACCCGTGGCGGTTCGAACTCGCCTCACGCGCGTTGCAGCTTTACAGCAAGTCCGGATTTCAGGGATTCGTTCGATCGACCGGGTTGCTCGAACGGCTTGCCCCAAAGATGGCCGCGGCGGAAGCGTTGATGCCGGATGTCGAAATCGAGAGCGGCGTTACGCTGGAGAGTTACCACCGGGCGGAAGGCAGGAAACAGGGGACAGTCGCCTTTTTCACCGGTTGCGTCATGAACTCGATGATGGGGTCGATCAACCGCGCTTCGGTGCGGCTTCTGACCGCGGCAGGGTATGACGTTGTTGTGCCGGGCAGCCAGATCTGCTGTGGCGCGCTCGCGAATCACGCGGGACTTCGTGACACCGCGCGCGAGATGGCCGGTAAAAACCTGGCGGCGTTTCGCGCGGGAGATGTCGATGCCATCATTATTAATGCGGCCGGCTGCGGCGCGATGCTTAAGGAATATCCGGTCTTGACTGACGGCATTGCCGGCGCGGAACGGTTCGCTTCGAAAGTTCAGGATATTGCGGAGTTTCTGGCATCGACTCGCATTTACGACCGTCTAAGGATTCCGATCGAGCGCCGCGTCGGATACGACGATCCATGCCATCTCATTCACGGCCAGGGCGTTAAGACACAACCGAGAATGTTGCTGAAATCCATCCCGGGCATTCAGTTTGTGGAGATTGAAGGCGCGGATCAGTGCTGCGGGAGCGCGGGCACCTACAACATCACCCAGAATGAGTTGTCGATGGAGATCCTGGACCGCAAGATGGTGAACATACGGAAAGCGAATATAGAGGTCCTGGCCACTGGAAATCCCGGCTGTATGTTCCAGTTCCGATACGGCGCCCGGCGGGCGGGTATTAGCCTGGAGGTCGTCCATCCTGTAGAATTACTGGCGCGGAGCCTGGATTAGCATATAAGTCCGGCAGACTGGATTAAGGAGAAGTTTTCGATGAACACAACAAAGACAGTTGTTCTGATGGTCGGTTTGACGGTGTTACTGGTAATGATCGGCGGCGCTTTCGGAGGGCGGCAGGGAATGTTCATTGCCTTCGGCCTGGCGACTGCGATGAATGTGTTCAGCTATTGGTTCAGCGACAAGATCGTGTTGAAGATGTATAGCGCCAAAGAAGCGACCGAGCAAGAGGCGCCGGTGCTGTACAGCGTGACGCGCGACCTGGCGATGAAGATGAGCCTCCCGATGCCGAAGGTGTACATCATCCCTTCGGATGCTCCCAATGCGTTCGCCACGGGACGTAATCCGGCCCATGCTGCCGTAGCGGCTACAGAAGGCGTCGTCCGGCTGCTTTCGCGCGAAGAGCTCACCGGAGTGATGGCGCACGAGCTTGCCCACGTCAAGAACCGCGATATTCTGATCGGAACGATTGCCGCGACGATTGCGGGCGCGATCAGCATGCTGGCCAACATGGCCCAGTGGGCAATGATCTTCGGCGGCGGGCGCCGCGATGAAGACAGCCGGGGAGGATTAATCGGCGCGCTTGCGATGATCATAGTCGCTCCGATTGCGGCAGCCCTGATTCAGATGGCGATTTCCCGCTCTCGTGAATACGAGGCGGATGCCACAGGCGCCAAGGCCTGCGGAAACCCCCTTTGGCTGGCCAGCGCCCTTCGCAAACTTCACGCCTCATCGCAACGGGTTCCCATGCAGGCGACTCCGGCGACAGCGCACATGTTCATCGTGAACCCGCTCCGGGGCGGCGGCATGATGAGCCTTTTCAGCACTCATCCGCCGATGGAAGAGCGGATCGCGCGCCTGGAAGCCATGGTCTACGGGCAGGCGCTCCGGTAGGTCAGATAGATGACAAATGAGACTTGACCAGTGAACAATGACAAATTTTTTGGGGCTTTGTCATTGTTCACTGGTCAATTCTCATTTGTCATTGCGGATAAAGACTCTCTTCCCCCTCCGGACGCGTCTTCCATCTCCTGTGTATCCACAACCATTGGTCCGGATACTTCCTCACGTATCCTTCCAGTATTTGATTGAACGCACGCGTATTCTCGACAACGTCGCCCGCCGCATCGCCCGTTTCCACCAGTTCCACCGGCGGGTCGAACCGCAGGCGGTGCTTTCCAAGCTTTTCCTCCCAGATGAGAAACCCCGGAATAACGGCAGCGCCCGTTCTCAGCGCAAGGGTTGCTATGGCGCTCGTCGTTGCTGCGGGAATGCCGAAGAAGTCGGCAAACACGCCTTCGGAGCGCGTCGTGTTCTGGTCGAAGAGAATTCCGACCACTTCGTTTTGCCGGAGCGCCCGGAGTATGTCGCGTGCGGTGCTTCTGCGCTGAATCGGGATATTCCCGCCGAGCGTCCGGTACCGTGTGATGAGTTTATCGACGCGCGCATTGTCGATCGGCCGTACGACGAATTTCATCGGATATCCGAAAATGGAGTGCGCAAACGCGCTGAGTTCCCACGAGCCGAAATGTCCGGTGAGGAAAATGACGCCGCGGCCCCGCCGCAGCGCTTCATGGTAGTTTTCCAGGCCGTCGTAGAAGACGAGTTTGTCAATGTTGGCCCGGGTCAGGGATGGGAAGCGGCTGAACTCGACAAGAAGGCGGCCCAGGTTCCGGAAGCATCCGCCCAGAATCCGGTATCGTTCGTCGTCCGAAAGTTGGGGCAATGCCATTCGAAGGTTATGAAGTCCGGCCATTCGCTGACGGCGAGCAAGCTTGAATCCCAGCCATGAAAACAGCCTGGCGGCGAGCGAGGCAATGCGCCGCGGCATCAAACCAAAGATTCCCAGCAGCAACCGGGCCAGCGTGTATTCGATGAAATCTTTAGTCCCGCCGCGCATTCGTGGTATTTTCACATACTTTCGACGCTGACTGTCGCTGACTGTCATTAATGAAACCTGGACTGCATCGGCATCTCGACCTGCTCATCATCCTTGCGCTTGCAGGCCTCTGTTACCTCCTGTTCTTCTATCGGCTGGGGGGCCTCGGCCTGATCGGCCCGGACGAGCCCCGTTACGCCGCGGTGGCGCGCGAGATGTTCCTGACCGGCGATTACATAACCCCTCGGCTGCATGGGATTCCATGGTTCGAGAAGCCGCCGCTGATGTACTGGTTTGCGGCGCTCGGCTATGCAATTTTCGGCATTAATGAGTGGGGTGCACGCTTCCCTTCAGCACTGGGCGCCACGATTTGCGTGTTCCTTGTTTACTTTTGCGGGCACCGCTTGTGGCACCGGACTGCGGGTCTTCTGGCCGCCATCGTCATGGCATCTTCCATCGGGTTTTTTGCGTTTGCGCGCGCGGCATCAATGGACATGCCGCTGACAGCCTGCCTGACAATGGCGTTGGTTTTCTTCCTGGTCGGCTACAACGATACGGGGCCAAAGCGCCGCTGGTGGTTTTACGCGTTCTATGCAGCGCTCGGTCTTGGTGCGCTGGCCAAAGGGCCGGTGGCGTTCGCGCTGCCGGCGTTCGCGTTGGCGGGATTCCTGATTTTCAGGGGCAAGTGGTCCGAATGGAAGACCTGGCATCCCGGCGGAATCCTCGTGGGCCTCGGTGTCGCGGCTCCGTGGTACCTGGTTTGCACGGCGCTGAACGGTTGGGAGTTCATCGACGTTTTCTTCATCAATCAAAACTTCCAGCGATTCACATCCACGATTCACGGGCACTTTCGGCCGTTTTATTTTTATGTCCCTGTCTTGCTGCTGCTGACATTCCCATGGACGTTTCTGCTGATTCCCGCGCTTCGGCGCCGTTTCGGAAAGAACGAGCAACTCATCTTCTGGTGGGCGATTGTGCCGTTTATTCTTTTCTCGATGTCGGGATCGAAACTGCCGGGATACATCCTGCCGATGGTTCCTCCCATCGCGCTCCTTTGCGGAAAAGAGATATGGCAGCCCTCCTCGCGCTTTTTCAAGACGGCCGTGTTCATCGAGGCGGGAACGATGGTATTCATTGGCATCGCGTTCGGTTTTTTCGGAAGCATGCTGAATGTAGAGGCGCACGTCAGCGGATCGCTGATCGCAGCGGTCACGTTCGGCATTGCGGCAGCGCTTGTGGCGGTGGCTCTCTGGATGACGCCGCCGGTGCTTGCCGGATTCAACGCGATCACCATGACCCTGCTGGTGCTGGCTGCGACGAACTTCATCTTTCCAAGGTTCGACAGGGAGGAAACGATGAGGCCCTGGGACCATGCGCTCTCGGAGCTGGTGCCCGCGGACCAGGTGGTATTTCTTTACAAGCCCCCCCGATGGATGGAATACGGACTCCAGTTCTATAGATACAACAACGCGCGCGGTATCTTTTCGGCTGACGAGATGACAACCTTGATCGCGAGTAACCCACGTGTCTTGTGCATTGCCGAAGACAGGACGCTTGAGGAGCTGACGCGCCTGGGGAACCTGGATCTGGAAGTCGTGGACACGATCGGGAATCAGAGCGCGTTCTGGGTCTGGCAGGTCAATTAGCCGGCTGGTTAGTTATTTTCCGGGGCAAGAATGACGTCTTGGATCGGCTTCCTACTCTCTGAATTCGCCGGCTTTTCTTGCCTGGATCTTCTTTCAGTTCGCCGCTTGGGCGGCCAGAAGGCGCCCCAAATTGATCAGATTGTCCGCAATCGCTTCGAATCCGTCCGATCGATCCACGCCGTCATCGCCGCGCAATTCGTGAATTGCATTGCGGTTGCCCGCCTTCCAATCTCGCCGCGTGCGGCAAACTTCTTCCGGCAACATCGAACCCATGAGTTTCAGTGCGGTTGCCCGCCTTCCAATCTCGCCGCCGGGAGAAGATGCCCGATGTATACGATGGAGCAGAGTTTCAGTGCGGTTGCCCGCCTTCCAATCTCGCCGCTGGCTTGAGTGGCTGGCTGTCACGGGAGGAGCCGCGTTTCAGTGCGGTTGCCCGCCTTCCAATCTCGCCGCGTATGTGTCATATACTCAAGAAGAGAGGGAAGAAAGTTTCAGTGCGGTTGCCCGCCTTCCAATCTCGCCGCTTGGCAGAATCACCGCCCGGAGACGCAGTTCTTGTGTTTCAGTGCGGTTGCCCGCCTTCCAATCTCGCCGCTTGGAACCAAAGCAAGGGAAACAGCACAACTAAGGATGAGTTTCAGTGCGGTTGCCCGCCTTCCAATCTCGCCGCCCACTAGTAAAGGACTACTTGCAAATGACAAGACTTATTTCAGTGCGGTTGCCCGCCTTCCAATCTCGCCGCAATGCACGTTTCGCGTTCACCGCGTTCACTGGCGCGTTTCAGTGCGGTTGCCCGCCTTCCAATCTCGCCGCCAGCGATAGGTTTTCCTCGCTAGTCTAGATTCCGGTTTCAGTGCGGTTGCCCGCCTTCCAATCTCGCCGCATGTGCACAATCTTAATGCCAGTAGCAGAAAAAGAGTTTCAGTGCGGTTGCCCGCCTTCCAATCTCGCCGCAGGGGGGTAAATATGAGTACGAAAAAAGCTTTACTTGGTTTCAGTGCGGTTGCCCGCCTTCCAATCTCGCCGCTTGGGTTATGAAGGACAGGTGGATGTCAGGTCCGAGTTTCAGTGCGGTTGCCCGCCTTCCAATCTCGCCGCCAGTCTATTCAGGTGGAACAAGCCTGGGAGTATTGTTTCAGTGCGGTTGCCCGCCTTCCAATCTCGCCGCGCAACATATGCTCAACATCACGAAGCGGAACCAGCATGTTTCAGTGCGGTTGCCCGCCTTCCAATCTCGCCGCCCGCTGATACTTCAGTGATATGCGTCGCCGATTCTGAGTTTCAGTGCGGTTGCCCGCCTTCCAATCTCGCCGCAGCGGCGTCTCCACGTCCTTGAAAGCACACGGATTGTAGCACCGGTTTCCGTACATCGCATTCGTTGCTTTCGTTCCATATGGCGCAGGACACCTCAAGCGCTACTTCCTTCCCGACAAACTGTTCATTCGGAGCGAGTTTTAGCATCCGCGTAACCCTCGGCCATCGGAGGCCGATTTTCGGAAACCCCATAAATGATTGACCCTCCATGCGAATCGCTCCTTTTGGGCCGTATCTGCCGTCATACCAGGTAATAGTCCGGGTCACAGGTCACTTCCCCGGGACCATAGATGCGAATATCCTCCGTGCAGGTCTGGCACACCTTATAGACGCGGAGCCGGTCGGTTTTGGCGATCTGAACCTTGTCCAAAGATTGCATCATACGGACGTACGAATACGGATCGAGGACGCACTCGAAAACGCTTTCCTGGATGCGGACGCCAAAATCCAGAAGCTTATCGGACATTCGGGTCCTTGCGCTGTCATCAGAAATGTCGTAGCAAACTATGTAGAGCATCGGACGCCTGCCGCATTTTCCTCTGCCATTTCGAGATGCGTCCGGTAGGGCCCGGCCGCGCGCGTCACGGAGTCCAGCAACGCCGCCAGGCGGTTGAGGAAGACAGCTCGAAACCTCAAGGCCTGCTTCTCTTCGCTCTCCGCGCCAATCACGGTTTTCTCATACGCCACGAGAAACTTGCGAAGTCCCTCGGGCCGGATACGAATCCCGCCCTTGTCTTCATGAACCTCAAAGTGGCTGGCCTGAATGCTTCCGGTGTTGATGAGCCTCAAGACCAACCGGTCCACGACCACGTGCCGGAATTCTTCGACCCAGTCACATGCGAGTGACGGCCGGTCGTCGTCGGGCTGATGATAGAAGCCGACGGTTGGATCGAAGCCGGCGGACTCGATCAATCCTTCCAGCTCTCTCGTGAGCAGCGTGTAGCCCAGGTTCAGCAGCGCGTTGATGGGATCGGACGCCGTTCGCTTGTGGCGCCCTTCGAATGGCAGCTCGGACCGGTTCCACCGCCGGAACAAATCGAAGTACGCGCGGCTGGCATTGCCTTCCACCCCGCGCAATTCGTCCAGGCTCTGCACGGAGTCGACCCGCTCCAGCGAATCCCGCAGAACGGTATGTCCCTCACCGAGAGTCTCCGCCAGATAGTTCTTGGCATACGCCGCGGCGACCAGCTTCTGCCCGAGGATCTTGCCCCGCACCACGGCCTGCGCGAACCGGAGGCAGAACGCCGCGTCTTTGGAGCGATGCCACTGCATTTGCCGCAACCGGCCTCCGCGCTCGTGCGGCGGCTGCAACCGGCCGCGATACCTGCCGCCACGCGACAGGAAGCTGACCCACACGCCTTCTTCGAGCAGACTGCCGATGCACTGCGTTGTGACCTGAACATTCCCATACAGGAGGATTCCCTGCAGTTTGATCAACGGAATCTCCAGCAGCCTGGCGTCCTCCTTCGTCACGACCACGCGTTCGCCCGAGCGGCGAAGCATGGATCCCTGCTCTGTGATGTGCAGGAATCGCGTGTTCGCGCTTCCCAAGCTGCCGCGCACGGCGGCGTCCACCGCCTGAAGACGCCGCAGACGGAGGTTTTCCTCATGCGGCCCGAAGCCTTCTCCAGCCGCAAGATTCACCACCAATGAAGTCTCTTCCCGGCTCATCTCCCACTCCCTTTCAACAAGCTCAACGAAGCCGTGCGCGTCGCGCCCGCCAGAACTTCGTGCGCCTTCGGTTTCGAACGTTGCGGTGGCGCCGGCGGCGCCGGTTCCGGTCCGCGCATCCTTCCGGCCGATCCGTTCCAGACCAGTGGCCGTGACGCCTTCAAATCCCCGGCCCGAAACGCCCGCAGCAGGGCGGGCGGCATGACCGGCGCGATGTAGGCAGGGCGCTTCGGTTCTTTTCTCTTTTCGAACGGCAACAGGATCGAGTCCTTCTGCAGCTCCGCTCCAAGAAACCGAAAGCAGCTCTCGAAGGTCACCGTCCGCGTTTTCTCGTCGTTCAGTTCGAGATTCAAGTCCTTCAAGACGTCCTTTGCGAGCGTCCGCGCTTCCTCCAGTTCGAACGGGGTTCGCGCCAGCAGAAGGAAGTCGTCGGCATACCGGATGAGATGCATCTTTGCCGCGCGCATTCGCGCGTCGAATTCGTGCAGGTAGAAGTTCGCGAGGATCGGGGACAGCGGCGAGCCCTGCGGGACGCCGCGCTCCACGCACAACAGCTCGGCGCCGTCCCACACGGTGGCGCGGATCCAGGACTGTATCCATCCGGCCATCGGCGAACGCTCTCCGAGGCAGCGCCGCAGCCGGGCCAGGAGAAGATCGTGATCGATCGAATCGAAAAAGGACCGGAGGTCCGCGTCGAGAATCCAACGGAATCCTTGATCGCGTAACTCGCCAAGCCGGTGGAGAGCATCGCGGACACCCATGCCCGGGCGATAGGCATAGCTGGCCTGATCGAAGGCGGGGTTCCACTTCCTGCCGAGCCATTGCGCCGCGGCGGTTTGCGCCACACGGTCCACCACCGGCGGAACCAGAAGAAGCCGCAGGCCGCCTCCGGCCTTCTTTTCAAGCTGCGCCATTCGAAGCGGCAACGGCCGGTACCGTCCGTTTGCGAGATCTGCTTCGAGATTGCTGAAGGCGGTTTCGGCCGAGCGGCCGAAACGGCTGGTCGTAACGCCGTCCGCGCCCGGCATTCCGGCCTTCTTGTGAACCCGCTCCCACGCGCCGCGGAGGTCAAGTTCGGTTGCCAAGACGACGCCGGGGACCTCAGCCATTCCCGCAATCTTGAGAAGGTCTGTCATTGCTGCGCCGCTCAGGGTTTGATCTTGAGAATGTCGTCCTTCGAGAATTCGAAGTCCGACTTCGACGCCCGGTTCATTCGCGTGGAAAACTCGGACAGGGCCCGTTCCTTCAGCGCGTCGAGAATTTCCGGTGTGACGCGTCCGCGAAATCCTTCGATCGTTTCGAGCTGCAAAAGAAACTGCCGCGTCATCTCGAGGTGCGTGCGGTTCACGACAGCGAAACGCGCGCTCTCACCGAGGCACCGAATCTCGAAGATGGCCGTCTCTGCCGCCTGAACGGCCCGCATCGTCGCCGCCCGGCTGAGCACTTCGCGCGCGATCCGAATGGCGCGGAGATCGTCCTTGAAAATATCCAACTGCGCTTCGACACTCAAGTCCCGGGCCGCCGAACGGGCCCGCGCCTCGCGCGACCACGGCCAGACAATCTTTCCGGGCGTTACGCGCCTCGGATCGGCCCGTACCTGCAGTTCCTGGTTGGCCCGCTCCAGCCCCGTTTCCGAGGAATCGTCCTGAACGTCGTCCCCGCCTCGCAGCCGGTCCAGCGCCGATTGGTTGTTGTTCGATGAATCGTCCACGTGCATCTCCCTTCTATATAGAGATAACGCGTGATTCACCCGAGTTCTTACGGACCGCGATAGGAAAACTTGTCCTCAGGTTCGCGGCGGATCTGTCCCATGCCCCAACTGGTCTCCCGGCCAACACCGCTATAGAAGGCCAGATTCGCGAGCAGGTGAAACCAGACCCGAATCGGCTCAGGCAATTCGCGGTCAAAACGAAACTCGCATTCTCCGGTAAACCCGGACCGCTGAAACCTGTGCTTTTCGAAGAAGAGTATCTGCGACAAGAGTGGCCCAAACCGGCCGAGAGCAATGTGCCTTTCGATGAGTTCTGCCGCGTTGGCCGGCTCACCGAAAGACGTGCATTCGAGCGCCCGCCGCCTCAGACTTCCAAACACCAGACGGGGCACCGGCAGCGGCATCCCGGAGGCCCATCCCTTATCCGACTCTTCAAACGCCGTCGCACTGTGAAAGACTAGAAGCGATCCCTTCGGTTCAGATTCCGCCGCCGCCCATGCAGATTCCTGCAACTCTTTCGTGCTTACCATTCCTGCCCAGGGATGCTCTTCAGCGTGCGCGCACCATCGCCGTACGTGAGCCTCACTCTCGAACCCCCTGCCCCGGATAAGCCACCGATCCGTAGACTCCGACATTGCCAGAAGCGCCTGACACGGCAACTCCCCCATCGCGGTTAGACGGAACCACGCCCTGTCTCCTGTTCGCAGAGAGACCCGTCCATCTCTAACGACCGGCTGTTCGACCTGAAGTCCGGATAGCGTATAGGGGCGTGGTCTCCCATCTGCCTCTCCGTGAAGGTGGGTCGCAACCGCCGGATCGAGGTTCGCCACACGGCGTAAGAATTCCGCATGCATGGCCTCGCCATGTGCGAGAGGAATGACTGTCTCTTGCAAGATCTCAACTTCTGCGGCTAGACTGACGAACATTCTTGCGTCCTATTTGTAAGAACTCTACACCGACGGAAGTTTATGTCGTCAGGGATGTGGAGTCATCGGAATCCGAACGGCTCGAACGCGTTCACGAAGCCAAAGCGTTTCATCCTATGGTTCCGAAAACCTTGTGAGGGCTAATGGCTGATTTCTTTTACCGAACGGAAGCAAAGGGTATTCAGGCTTGGATTCTCCAGTCCGACCGCCTGCGCGAGCTCTGCGGCGGCAGCAATATCATCGTCAAGCTCGACAAAGAGATTCAGGAGCTTGCGGGACAATGTCACGCAAAAGAATGTTTTGCGGCCGCAGGAGGCGCGACGATGCTCTTCGATAGAGCCGAGAATCTCCAGGCATTTGCAAACCATTGGCCTTTTTTTGTATCCCAGCGTGCTCCGGGGCTTCAGATTGTGCAGGCATGGGCCGAGAACATGAGGGACGTCTATCCGAAGCTTGGCGATGCACGGAACGTCCTAACTCCCGATCTGCCGGTTGCTGGTCCGCTGGCCAACCGCAGCGGTCGAACGGGTCTCCCTGCAGTGCGGATAGGAGAGAAGGACGGGCTCGAAGATCGGATCGTGCGAGAGAAGCTTGCAAGCTTCAAAAGGGACGGAGATTCGCTGCGTTAGATTTTGCTTCCACCGAGTGAGAATCGAAAATTTATCGAAGATGCCGACCTCTTCGACGAGGGATACATTGCCGTCATTCACATCGACGGTAACGGAGTCGGCCAGCATGTGCTGAAGTATGGGAATGATCTCGCAGGGTTAAAGAAATTTTCTGCTTCCCTGCGCACCGTCACGGAGAGCGCGGCAAAAGCCGCCTTTGACGCCTTGGTGAATCATCCGGAATCAGACGATGCTCAGTGGATACAGGCTCGCGCTATCGTTCTGGGCGGCGACGACCTGACGGTCATTGTGCATGGAAAATTTGCAATACCGTTTGCGGAGTTCTATCTTCGCGATTTCAGGATGAAGGCAGACAAACATCCCGAAACCAGGGGGATTACGGCAAGCGCGGGGATAGCGCTCGTGAAGTCCGGGTGGCCTTTCGCGCAAGCCCACGCACTTGCGGAGGATCTCTGCAGAGCCACAAAGAAAGAACTTGGCCGCGAGAGGAGCGGTCTGCTGTTCCATCGCGTTACCACCGCCGATGCGGACTTGAAATGGAAGGAGATCAGAGATTCCGAGCTCAAATGCGGAAGTGATCACGTACTCGCTCATGGACCGTGGCTTTTGGAACACCTTCCGAAGCTGGATACCTTGTGCGCCGCAGCGAGCAACCTGCCTCGTGGAGCGCTTCGCAACTGGGTTGGTGAATGCCGAGTGTCCGAGACGAGGGCGAAAGCACGATGGCAACGGCTAAGGGAGGTTGCAGACGAGGGAGCCATGGAACACTTTGATAGGGCTCTTCAAGATCTTGACGTTGGCGTTCAGACCGGCTGGAGTGATATGCGAACTCCCATTCCGGACGCGTTGATGTGGATCAATCTGCAATCTGAAAAGCGCACCGGTGACTTACGCCTTTGGAGGACGACATGAGTCCATCCGTTCAGCGAACTCTGGCATTCAACCTTCTGACCTGGTGGCACCCCGGGACGGGCCGTGGTGATGGTGTCACCGCGGACGCGGTCGTTCGGAAAGGTAAGGAAGACAAACTGCCGTTTCTGCCGGGCCGTACAGTCAAGGGCTTGGTGCGTGAGGCATGCCGGGTTGGAGCAGCGGCTGGCGTTCTGGATTCAGCAACGTTGGAAGATCTCTTTGGGACCGGGCCCCCCAAGCAGGGCGAATCACCTGAGCACAATGAGTTCAAGCGGGTACGGGCCTTGGAGCAGGCACGCTTCGGAACTAAGAAGGGTGACCTGCGATTCTCAAGCGCCCACCTTGGGGCAACACGCAACGAGCAGGACGACTGGTCCAGTTGGGCTCGCTGGCGTGACAGAGAGGACGAGTCGAGAGTTACTCCCGAGCTCTACGGGTATGTTTCCCAAACCGCGATCTGCAGGGATACCGGGATTGCCAAAGACCAGACCCTCCGAACTATCGAAGTGGTCGTGCCTATGACCCTCCACGCCTTCATCACCGGCAGTAATGCAACGCCGTGGGACGCCATTGATGAATCCGTAAGGCTTTTTCTGCGCACCTTGGGAAGTCACCGTAACCGTGGTTTCGGCCGAGTCGATGCGCACTTGGTGACGCCATGACCTCTATGACGCTGAAGATTACCCTAAAGAGCGACGTCGTCCTGACGGAGCGAAATGCGAGTGTGGGCGGCGCATCCTCACTGGACTACATCCCTGGGGCCGCACTTCTTGGCGCGGCAGCCGAGCAACTCTACCGGGAGGGGCTCAGCAGAGAGGACGCTTTTGCAATGTTCCATTCCGGCGCGGTTCGTTTTGGCAACGGCGTGCCCGAGCTGGATGGGGTTCCCGCGATTCCTGCTCCGCTCGCTTTTCATCGAGAGAAACGCGCCGAAGAAGACGCGCCTGATGTGACTCTCGCCTTAGTCGACAGAGAATCGACGACGCAGTATGAACAGTACCGGTCGGGCTGGGTATTGGACGCGGCGGGAGACACTGTCCGTTCGGTGCGCACTCTTAGCCGCGATCGCCGCTCAACGATGCGCACATCCGTAGACGAGCACGGAAAGGCGCGGGAAGGTTTGCTGTTCGGCATCGAGTCCTTGGCAGGTGGTCAGACTTTCGTCGCGAGGGTTGATGCGGAGGATATCCAGCATCTTCACAACATCGAAGCCGCACTGATGGGCAGGCCGATCTTCATCGGGCGTTCTCGGTCGGCAGAGTTTGGAGAAGTGAGTATTGAACGTGTACAGATCTCGGAAACCGCTCCGATGGAACGCTCGTTCAACGGAGACCGCACTATATTTCTGTGCGCATCCGATCTTGCGCTTCGGAATAGGAATACCGGTGCGGTGAGGTTGTTGCCGGAGGCGGCAGACTTCGGGCTGCCCAACGGATGGACGCTCGATCTCAAAAGGACTTTTCTTCGAACACGGCGATACTCACCTTTCAACGGACATCGCCGGCGTCATGACCTCGATCGGCAGGTAATTGCCGCAGGGTCTGTGATGGTTTTTGAGCGCAACGACAGGGCGCCTGAGGTCTCAGGGCAGACTGTAGTCGAGACGACTCGCAGCGGCGTGGGTGACTTTCGTCAGGATGGTCTGGGGCAGGTGTATGTCGAACCTGCCTTGCTGAAACTGAGAAGCGTGACCTTCGAGAAACCAGGAGATCCACCCACTGCGACCGAAAAGGCAATCATCGATCCGCTGGCAATCTGGCTTCACCAGCGGGCCAGTGAGACTCGCAGCCGCGAAGAAGCCTTGCTGGAAATCACAAGAGATGCTAACGACTTTGCCCACTTCAAGCTCCGAAACGCACAATGGGGTTGGATCAGGACCCTCGCTCAGACAGCTCAGCGCAAACCCGACGGCGCTCAATACCTCAATGAGCAGTTCGACCGGGGCACCCGTCCTGCCCCGACTCTCAGAGAGAAGGGAAGCGCCTCTGCCCAACACGGTGGAGCCCGTGCACTCCGCTGGGCCGTACGCGCAGGAAAGAACTCAGCTCGGGATTTCATGATGAGTTGGATGAAGCGGCAACCGCCCGAGCAACTCGCCATTCGACTGGAAATGCTTGCTGCTCGGGTTGTGCGTCCGGGCAAGGGGGAAAACCGTGATTAAGGCGGCTCGTGGGCTCATATTTTCGGTAGCTCGCGTCACGATTGAATTCAGGACGGCCTTCTTGGTCTCATCTGGTTCGGAGGATGACCTTCGGGATGCCGTGTTTGTCGTCGACGCAAACGGCCTTCCAGCCCTGCCCGGCAGCAGCATTGCCGGGGTGCTGCGGCACGCATTTCCGGAGAATCGAGCGAGAGAGTTGTTCGGCTATCAGGATCAGAACGGAGGCGAAAGTTCGACGGTTGAGATTTCCTGGGGACAGGTACACGATCGGAACAATCTCCCCACGCCGTTTCGGTGCGACTCCGAATCCAACCTCACGGGTGATCCCGTGCTGTCGTGCCTGCGAGCCGGAGTGAAACGTGATCACGCCCGGATCAACCCTCGCGGCGTCGTTGATGGACGGGGAAAGTTTGACGAACTCGCGGTTCCCGCCGGAGCCCGCTTCACGTTCGAACTTCTTGTTCATGAGGAGGGGGCCACGATACTGGACAGCCTCCTTGCGCGCCTCGATTCGGGCGTTCTGCGATTCGGAGGGAAGTCTCGCCGGGGGTTGGGTACGTTTGCCACTGTTGATTCCTGGAAGGACGAATTCGACCTGAGCAAATCGGAGGACCGGAGTCGCTTTAGAAACCTTCCTCGAGACTTGTCCCGTCCGATACCCGACGGCGTGCTGCGCTTTCGTGGGCCTTCCGCACTCAAGCCGCAAGGCGAAGACCGTTGGGTAAAGGCCACGGTCACTTTGAATCCCGAAGACTTCTGGTTCTTCGGCGGTGGCGAACCCGTTCTCGACGAACACTTACGTGGAGACCGCGCCTACGAGGCGTTGCCGGTAACAGAGGCGCGGATTGTGTGGAAGGCCGGCACTGGAGAAGTGGTGGAATCGCAGCATTCAATTCCGGCATCCGGCATCAAGGGCGCTTTGCGGCATCGGCTCGCATTCCACGGACGTCGGCTTGAGGGTACGTTCGTCGAAGTTCCGGAGAGTCCGAAGGCATGGCTTGAGATCAGGGAAGCTCTCGCGGAGTGGGATGGCGTGCTCTGGTGGTTCGGAAATGAGAACAACAGCGAGACTGCGTCTTTTCCCAGGACTGCCGGACGAGTCTTCATCTCTGATGGTTGGATCGAACAACCAAGGTCCGGCGGCTTGGATCACGTAAGTCTGGATCGATTCACCCAGGGACCGATGGATGGCGCTTTGTTCGATGAGAGACCGCTCTACGGTGGAAGCATTGCCCTGGAAGTCGTGATCGATACGCACTTTGGTGAATCAAAGCCTCCGCGTCACTCCATCGCGGCGTTCGAAAAAGCGCTCGATGATCTCTGCAAAGGCAAACTCGCGATAGGCGCAGGCGCTGCCCGCGGGCACGGGTTCTGCAGAGGTAAAGTCGCCTGGAGTGACGATGGGAGTTGGATCAAGAAGGTGGCAAATGAATGAACCGATGAGCACCGCGGATTGGCTCGCCAAGGTTGGCAATGTCGGGTTAGCGCATGTGTCTGTGTCAGGTGGAAATCCGTCTGTGGATGAGGTGGCGATCGAACTATCGAGAACTGCGGAAGCCTGGGTATGCCTCCCCAGTAGCGTCCTTCGGTGTGTTCAAGGCAAGTGGTACGACGTCACCGAGCAAGAAGCCTTAGTGTCTGCTCCAGGCGCCGCGGAGTGTGCGTTTGCTCTGTCCGCCGAGATTCAAGAATCGGAGACTAGTAGCATTCATGTTTGGCGTGATGGCGGCCGGTTGCGATGGACACGCATCAGTGAGGGAGTCGGGGAAGAAGCTTTGGCACTCGAAGATGTTTTCGTCTCCACAGAGCCTGATCTGAAACTCAATTACAAGACCTTTTGGACTCGCGGCCCGGATCAAGACAATGGTGTCAGACCGTGGAGTCTGTATGTTTCACGGTTCACGGGTTGGGGGGCACTATGAGTTCTGTTCACGCACCTTATGGTTTCGTACCGCTCTCAGAGCATGTCTTCCTTCCGGAGTGGCAGGGAGCCGTTTCGCAGGACTTACCCTTCGAGGACGGCTTATCGGGAACCATTGACCTGAGGCTTATTGCCGAGACGCCAATTTTCGTCCGAGGAAGTAATAAGGACGAATTCTTTCGCACGCCCGACGCGGTGTATGCCATTCCTGGAAGTTCGATTCGCGGCGCCATCCGCAACATCATTGAAATCGCAACATTCGGCTGGATGTCGCGGTTCAACGATCACCGCTACGGTGTGCGCGACCTTCACAATCAGGATGTGTACGGCCAGCACATGGCTGAGATCATGTCCGCCCCGGATGGCAGCCGCCAACCGATGCCGAAAGTTATCGCAGGGTGGCTGCAACGAGGTGAGGGATCGGAGAGGGTAGCAACGATTACCCCATGCCACTTCGCGAAGATCGAGTATCGCCGCCTTATGTCCTACGCGAAGGAGCGGCAGGTACCGGGATTCTCTCCCGGCAACCGCCAGTCTTCGGTGAGCAAGTACAGGGCATGGGGAAAGGCGAGCCTGGATGTGATGGTTGAAGTAGAGAAACTGCGACCAGTTCAGGGCGTGTCCTTACCTTACGGTTTCGGTCGAGTTGTTGGCCCGGGATCAACTGCTGCGACACTGGTGTTTACCGGCCAGCCTTCATCATGGAGACCGGACCAACCTCCTCGCCGTGGCGGTGGGCAGGCTAAGCATCACGATTTCGTGTTTTATGGCAGCGGCACACCTGTCCCCGTCAGCAGCGACATCTTCAAGGGCTTTGAATTCGTTCATAGTGACCGCGGCCAGCAGAATGCACGCGGCCGCGAGTTCCTCCCGAATGAGGAGTGGGAGTACTGGAAATCGAACTACGACGAGGGGAAGAAAGTTCCTGTCTTCTTTTTGGCGCATCCCAATGGCGAACTCCGCGCGTTTGGTCTCGCCATGATGTTTCGTCTGCCATATGACCATAGCGTGAAGGACGGAGTCTTGAACTGCCAACCCGCGCTAAAGAAGACCGACGGCATTCTCGACTTCGCCCAGACGCTGTTCGGGCATGTCCCGCCAGGAATCGATGAGACTTCGGAATCGGATACATTCAAAGGTCGGCTGCTCAAAGGGCGGGTCTCTTTTGGCCTCGCTCGCGCGGAAGGCAATCCGAAACCGGTGGCCTTGGTCGACGTTGTCCTTGGTTCGCCCAAAGCTAGTTACTATCCGGCATATATCGAGCAGGGGCCGGCGGCACCCGGTGCCGAGCCGGCTGCTCTAAATAACAAGCCGAAATGGAAGACGTGGATGGATTCAGATGTTCGCGTTCGTGGATGGAAGCGGTATCGGCCCCAGCCCGGTCCCGTCAGTCCGGCTCTTCCGACCCGTGGCGATGGTCGCGCGATGGACGTGTCGCGCGTCGCGTCCCGGCTGAATCCGTTACCGGAAAGCACCTCCTTCCTCTTACGACTTCGCCTTCACAACGTACGCAGGGCGGAACTGGGAGCACTGCTCTGGGCTTTGGATTTCGGCAAGGACAACGAAGCCCGGCACACGCTCGGAATGGCTCGATCTCTTGGTTATGGCCGCTGCCGATTCGAAGTGGCTGAGATGAACCTGGAGAACGTCCGGGAGATCGGGGTTAGCAATGGCGATGAGGCTCGCGCGGAATTTGAGAGCCTCATGGAGAAGTTCGCTGACGAAAACCACATTCCGGGAGGCTGGAAGCACTCCCGAGAGCTTTTCGAACTCCGGGCGTTGGCGCATACGCTTGATGAAAGTAGTCCGCATCGCCTGCACATGCGCATCGACGATCCTGTCGTCCGGAATGAATTCCAGAGCGCCAAACAGGCCGGCCGCGCATTGCCGTCGGCGGGAACGACTGAACGCTGGGCAGTGGAAGCCCGTGCCGCAGGACACGCCATTACGCTGGCCGGACCGCCGGCTGAACCTGGAAGCGCCACACGGGATGCCGGGACGCAGAAGCAGTCTGTTGGGGCCTGGAGGGAAGCAACCCAAGCGCCACGCTCCCAGAGCATCAAGAGTGGAACCCGAATCGAGGTCGAACTGACCGGGCTGTCCAAGAAAGGAAAGTGGCAAGCCAAGGTCCTGAGCCCCGCCGCAATAGGCGTTGTTGCCTTCGGAGTGGCTCCGGAGGATGCCGCCGTCGGGAAGAAATACACCGTAGTTGTCACAGCTGGTGGCGACCTTGGAAACGTTCAAATGAAATGGCGTTGACCGCGTGATTTCTGAACTTCGGCTGAGAAACTTTAAGCGCTTTGGGGACCAGCAAACCCGGATTCCCCTGGGACCCCTAACGATTATGTTGGGGGGGAACTCTGCCGGGAAATCGTCGATCCTGCAGGCTCTCCTCATGCTGCGTCAGAGTTGGGAATCCGGCCCTGCTGCCGTCATCGAACTCCGCCCGGCCGGGCGATTGGTAACGTTGGGCAGATTCGGAAACATTGCTCATCGACACCGTAACGTTCCCGTGGAAATAGGGATTTCATGGGATGAAGGTGAGAAGTCCGCAGACTTTACATGGGAAGCGGATTATTTGCTGAACGCTACCGGGGACATTGATGAAAACCGATTGCCCGAAGCTGGAACACTCACAGCTTGCACGCTGAGGGGCCGGAATGGAACCATTCTCCTCGGCGGCGCCCAAGTTACCAATGACAGGGCTCGCCAGATCGAGATCCCGTTCCTTGAGATAGCACCACCAAACTCGGAAGCTGAACAGGCGTCGCCCCTTGTGGCTGGCTGGCGCGCCTTTGCAGACAAGGAGCGGAGATCAGCCATCCCGGTCATTCGTTTGGACCCTTCAGAGAATACGCGGCGTATCGAGAGGGGGAGTGTTCCCACGGTGGAGCAAATAATCGAGGCGGAGAAGCGTGCTGGCCGGCTGTCTACCGTTCAGGCCGCGGAGACGCTTGGCACCGAACTGAAGCAGGCCCGGGAGAGTTGGACACAAAGCCACGCTGCGCTGCTTAGTGAGGATTCTCCGTTCGTCGCGGCACTCACCCGGGAGATTGACGACCTTTTTTTCGGATCTGCGAAGAAGTTCGCAAACCTGCGTTACATCGGCCCAACCCGTGTTCCGGGCCAGCGGATCTATGCCCGCGATAGTTCCACGGACGATGAGGTAGGTTCGCGCGGAGAACGGCTGGGTGACATCCTCTTCAGATTTCCGGATCGGGAGGAAGCGATCAACAACATGCTGCAGTCGATGCGCGTTCCTTACCAAGTAATCAACCGGCCATTGCTTACTTTGGATGCACTCGTGGAACTCTTCCTTTTAGACACACGTCCCCACGGCGCAACTGTCGGCGTACCCGATGTAGGTTTCGGAGTAAGTCAACTGCTTCCAATCCTGGCCGAATGGGCGGCGGTGCTTGGGGGGACCAAGCCGCAGACCCTGCTTGTAGAGCAGCCGGAACTCCACCTGCATCCCGATTGGCAGGTGGAGCTGTTGCGGTTGTTTTCTGAGCCTTTGCGCCGGAGTGCCCCACAAGCCGGAAGTGCAAATCCGCAGGCAATCCTCGAGACCCATAGCGAGTACTTAGTTCTCGCGGCCCAGCAGTTAGTGCGGGAAGGGGTTCTCGATCCGGAAAATGTGACGCTCCTGGCCGTGAATGTCGAGAACGGCGTTACCTGCGTGCAAAGAATTCGAATGGCTGGGGACGGAGAATTCATGGATCCCTGGCCCGATGGATTTTTTCCTCAGCGAGACAATTTGTTGTATGGCGAGTGGCTTGAAAGGATGAGGTGGTGACTCTCGGACGATACCTAAGCAAGGAAGCGGAGTTCGGCAGTCTGTTCGTCCGCATCCCATGGTCGATCGACCAGCTAGTGGAATACGGGCTAAAGGAACCCAACGAAGGGCGATGGGATGCGCTGCTCCGCTACCTTGGGTGTTTCGGTGTATTGATGGAAAACCATAGAAACGCCTGCGTCTCCGTTCGTGTGCACATAGCGACTCTGGAAAAAAAACGATTGCCGACAGATCGACTTCGGAAGCTGAAAATGTTGATTGAAAGCGGAATGATCCCAACGGCCAGAATTCCTCCCGGAGAAACGGCCAGACTCGCGCCGAAAGCGATTCCAATGTCCGAATGGGAGCGGAGCGAGTTTTCTACGCTTCCCTTTCATTACGCTCACTGCAAGGTCGGAGAACAGGCTCTTGAGGCGTTAAGACTTGCGTGTTGGGCGCACCGGACAGTCGATGTCATCGACCCATACATCTTGTCCGACGGAAACGCTCCTGCCTTGCGGAAGCTTGCTTTGTTTGCAAACCGGAACGGCGTTTCGCATGTTACCGGCAGCGGTAGCTGGTCTCCGCTGGATGTCGGCGAACGGGAGGCAAGCCTCCCAGGGAGCCGAGCTGAAGGGATTAAGCGTGCAAACCAAGTATTCCGGGAGACCACCATTCAATGGGAATTCAAGCTCCATCCAACGACCAAGACAGAGCGAAACTTGTTTCATGATCGGTTTCTTGTATTCAGGGCAAATCAGCGCGCTGGGGTTGAGCGAATCGTCTTCGCGGGAAGAGGTGTTGGATCGTTTGGAGATAGTGGTGACCGCCGGTCGACGCTAGTTCGCGTGCCTGCTGACTGTTGGGAGAAAGAGTCTCGCCTCCACGACGACTGGCCCGGTGTCTGGTTGAGCTTCAAGAGGGGCGATAGGGGGGACCTGTGACGTTGCTGGTCTCTCTGGCTGAGTCGGTTCGGAACGCTCTCATGGATTACAAGCAACCCGATTTGGATACCTTCTGGGTAAGTTCGAGGAAAAGACCCAAGAGATCGAGAACGTGAAGGGAGCGGGCATCAAGACCAATGAGGAGTTGGTCGGAAACGCCCTCGCCTTGTTTCTTTGGGCCGTGAATGAAGTGAAGAAGGGACGCGCTGTCGCCTCCGTGGATGAAGCCAAGGGAACAAAGAAGTGTGGATGCCTCCCCTGGAATATGTCGCTGATCCTACACCTCGGCGCAGCCTAAATAGGGAATCCATGCAATCTCGCGATCTGATTCTATCCACGTGCGGTACCAGTCTCTTGACGAACGCGGCGCGGGAGCCCGAGCGGCGGCAGCAGCTTGTTCGTTTGTCCAACCTGAAACATCGCGAGGAAGTGCCTGACTGCGATAGACCGTGGGCTGAAGAATTGCTGGCTCGGGTCCAAGAAGAGTTGCTCGCAGGGGACCTCGTCGTGGTCTCCAAAATGTCGGCGGAACTCAATGCGCTCATCCGCTTCTACGGAGGAAAGGCGTCGGCGGACCGAAGCCATCACATCTTGCTCTGTACCGACACCTGGCTGGGGGAAGCTACGGCCAGGATTATCGAGGCCTGGTTCAAAAAGCAGGGGGCGTCTGTAAACGTGATTCGACAGAGAGATCTCCAAACAGCGGATTTGGAGGCTTTCCAACTCGCTCTGTCGGAGCTCGTGAGATGGAGCGAAGAAACGTTGCCGGGATATCGGGAGCGGGGCTATCGGATCATTTTCAATCTCACCGGCGGATTCAAGAGCGTTCAGGGGTTCCTCCAGACGATCGCAATGTTCTACGCTGATGAAGTGATCTACCTCTTCCAGGAAGCCAACGACTTGATGCGCATTCCCCGCTTGCCAATCAAACTGACGGCCAACGATACCGTCCGTCAGCATCTGCAGGTGTTTCGCCGCCTTGGCGCGAGCCTAGGTGTCGCACATACCGACGGCGTGCCCGAAACTCTGCTGATGACCGTCGCCGGTCAAACGGCCCTTTCGCCATGGGGAAATCTGGTTTGGGAGCAAAGCCGGAAAGAGATTTATCGCGGCAGGCTTTGGCCTTCTCCCAGTTTGAAGATCCGTTTCGGCGAAACGTTTCAAGAATCTCTTCGAGACCTGGATTCTGACTGGATGGCGCTGATCAACCAGAAAATCGATCACCTGGCCCAGTACCTCGAAACCAACCTGGACCGGCGATCCCTCGACCTCAAGCAACTAAAGGGCGATCCCGAACTGCCTTCGACACACGAGTTGGACGCCGGGCCGGATCAGGGAGCGAAACGAATCTTTGGCCACTACGAGGGAGACCAATTTGTTCTGGATAAACTCGGCAACCGCTTGTAGCGTGCACGGGAGAATCTATGTTTGAGTGGCTGCACAACACCGGAGACTCCATCGCCTGGCTCGCCAATATTCTGGGGGTGCTCCAGGTGGTGGGCGTGATTTGGGCCATCGTGGCCTTCCTGCGCGCTCGCGGCGAATACCGGCGGCGCAACAAGATGCTGCAGGTGAAACCAGCAGACGGCAGCGTCGCCATTTCCATCGGCGTCGGCACGCATATCGCCGCCTCGGTCCAGGGATTCCTTGAGAGCCACTTCGGAATCGTCGAGGGGAAGGCCAGAATTCCGCTAGTAGTGAGCTACGACAAGACCGGCCACCTACCGCCTGCCGACTTCCTCATGGTCCTTCATGAGATTCGCCGCGACATCGATGAACTTCGCAAGAAATCCGACATCCGGGAAGTGCATCTCTTTTATGGTGGGCCGTACGCCCTTGCGGCGGGCATCGGAGCGCTTCTCGACAACTGGGTGCCAGTCCAGGTCTATATGTGGGAGAACAAAGGCTATGTACGGGCATTCACGCTCAGCGCGGAGACCATCAAAGGTGACTAAGAAGGCGCCTCGGCGACAGACCAAAAGGGAGCAGCAGGAGCAAAAGCTGATCATGCTCTGTGTCGCTGGACTTACCCCCCAGATCATCACGGAGACGCTGTATGTGCTGACTCAGGAGGAGCCACGGAAACACGTCGAAAAGATTCGCGTCATTACAACGGTGGCCGGCCAGGAGAAGCTTCTCAAGGTTCTGTTGGACCGCGACTCCGGCAAGTACTATGAGTTCTGCAGCGACTTTGGAATCGATCCCACCGACATCGAATTCAATGAGTCGACCATCTCTCTATTGCGGACCCCGGATGGCACCGCTCTCCCGGACATTCGGACGTTGGAAGAGAACGAGTTCGCAGGGGATTCGATATGCAGGTACGTGAGGCAGTGGACTCAAGACCCTGGTACTCCGATTCATGCCTCGGTGGCGGGCGGACGGAAAACCATGGGGATATACCTCACTGCGGCATTCCAACTGTTCGCTCGCCCGCTGGACACACTGTCGCATGTGCTGGTGAACGATGACTTCGAGGGAGCTAAACCCACTTTCTACTATAAACCGCCTCGTCATCGAACTCTCGAGGCGAAGGATGGGAGAAAGATTTCGACCAAGGCGGCGCAAATCTTCCTGGCAGAGATTCCCTTTGTCCGGCTTCGCGGACTTCTCTCGGATAAATTGGACACTGCTCAATTTCGTTACAGCGACCTTGTGAGACAGACTCAGGAAGACTTGAACCTGATCGAGGTGCCACAGGACGTCACCATAGACCTGCGGGAGAGAACCGTAACCGTGGGCTCTCACAAAGTCCGACTGACCGAACCCCACCTGTTCATCTACACGTTGTTCGCCATCTTTCGCCAGAAGGCGCACGGTAAAGAAGGGTTCGTCGCTCTCAGCGAAATCTGCGAAGAGGATCTAGACAACGTTTTTCGCCGAATTATGCCACCGAAAGGGAGGGTAAGGTCCCTTGCCGACATCAAGGACACACACCCTAAAGACCTGCCGAGGTTCTTCAAATTCGTCGCGACGCTGAGAACGTTTGCCACTCAAACTACAGCGCCAGACGTTCTTGCAAGGCCGTACCTTGGGGCCTTCTCCAAGATCAAGCGTGCGTTCAACTCGGTGGGCGCGATGGATCGTTACTTGATCGATAACTCCGGCCCATACAGGGAGTCTCGATACGGTCTGAGCGTGCCTCCAGATCGCATCGTCATCACCTGACCGTCGGGGTCGGAAGCCGCAGCCCCTGCCACGTTCCGAACCATTTCTGAAACATTTCCGAAACCATTCCTACCCGGACAAGAGATCCCCCTTCACCCATACTCGGCGTGTTCTGAAGCACGCATCGAAGGAGGATTGGAATGAGAAGTCAGTTTCGAATCAGCGATCACGCGGCACGCCGGATGGCGCAGCGTAACGTAGGAGTCCTTGACCTCGGGGTTGCGCTGCAGTTTGGACGCGTCGTCTACGCCGCGGGCGCGGAGTTCCATTTTCTCGGCAGGCGCGATCTCCCCAAAGGACGGGAACGCGAGTTCGAGCGGCTCGTGGGCCTCACTGCCGTCGTCTCTGAAGACACTGTTATCACCGTTTACCGAAACCGTAACGGCTTCGGAAAGACACGGCGCAAGTCCAAGCACTTCGTGCCTCCACGGAGAGAGCCCGGTCACGACGTTTCATCGGCGGAGGTACGACGCCGGATTCGCTCGCAAGTTGAGTGGCGGGAGATTGCCATATGACCGATTGCCGGATCACAAGCCAATCCGAGACGCCTGTCGACGTGCCTCCGACAACAGAATCGCTCGATTTGGAAACGACCGAAGCGATCGGCGGCCTTGTCGCCTGCAAGGCTGGTGAGCTTCGCAAAGCGGCAGGGCGGTTTGGCCTCGACCCGTCTACAACCGACGATCTGGCGCAAACCGCGATTGTAGGGTTCCTCGGCTGGTTGAGGAGCCGCCAGGAAGGATTTGGGGATACGACCCGCGTCTCGGCCTTCCTGCACAAGCGATTGTGCTGGGTTAGAGACAGTCACTGGAGACGGCGAGCCCGTGAACTTCGCGCCCTTGAGAGTATGAGCGCTCGCGAATCGGAAGGCTGGCGTTGCTCTGTTGTGGGATACCGGCGCCGAGAGACCGCGATCGTCCTGCGTGTCCTCGTCGAGAGACGCTTCGAGAACTTTTACCAGGAGTTCGCCGCCCGGTACCGCCCTGAGTGTGTCGCGGCGCTTCGGGAACTGTGCGGGGAAAAGTTTCCAGACGACCTTTTCGCGCAGTTCTTTAACGCGAGGCTCATCGTGTTTACCGAGATGGCTGGAGACACGCGATCCACTGACGACGTGGCGGCTATCGGACAGCGCCTTGGTCTCAGGTTGAATGCGGTACAAGCCGCTCTGACGCGGGCTCAGAAACCGTGGCTGGAAGTAGAACGAGTCGTTTTTGGCGCCAGCTCACAACCCAATCACATGGAGAGGAGAAGCTATGAATCCCAGTAACCAACAAGACAACGTTGAATGGAGTGTCCTCAAGAAGGTCCTCTCGTGGCCGAGCGGGGCGGCGGAGTCCATTCTTTCACGGTGTTCGCAACCGGTGCAGAGCTACTACTGCGCGCTCGGCTCGGCGGTTTACGTGGCTTCCTCGCTGTCGGGATTGGGAATGGTGCGCGTGGCCCACCAGGTGAGCGGCTCCCTGATGGCTGCGCTGATCATCGCGCCCTGCTGGGCGGGCATTGTGCTGGTGCTCGATCGCCTGCTGCTCATGACAACCAGGCACGGTGCGGCGACGATCTGGGGCAAGGTTCTTCCATTCGTCCGCATCGCGCTCTCCATCGCGCTGTCCCTCCTTATCGGCGAACAGATCGTGCAGTGGTTCTTCGTCAACGAGATCAACAACGAGCTGGCGCAGGAACGGCTGGAGGCGCAGAAGACGAACCTCGATCGGGCCGGTGAAGCGGTGCCCGAACTTGCCGGAATGACCCAGGACAAGAGGAACAAGGAGATCCGTCTTGAACGGAAGGAAGCCGAAGTGAGTGAGCTTCGGGACGCCTATATCCGCGAAGCGGAGGGTACCGCGGGCTCCCTTCTTCGCGGGAAGGGGCCTTTGTTCGAACAGAAGAAGGTCGACTACGATCGCGCCGTTCGCGAACTGGATCAGTTTCGCGAGGAACTGGCCGGGCTCGATGCCCGCATGCAGGAGAAGTTCCGCGATCTCCAGGCGATCGCGCGGCCGGCCAATGAGGCGAAGGCGGCAGAGAAAGGCTTCATGGCGAATCACAGGGCCTTGTTCAGAGTCATCGGGAAGGACTGGATGCTCCTGGGCCTCTACGTCGCGCTCTCGTTCGTGATGGTTGCCATGGAAATGATTCCCCTCCTGGCCAAGCTGAACCACGGCGAAGACATGTACGACCGTCTCGCCGACGCCGACTCGTTTCTGCGTGAGACACAACTCGAACAGGAAACCGAACTCAGCCGGCACGCTCTCATCGCCGAAAGCAGCTACACGAAGGCGCTGGACGAAACGCGGTGGACGATCGAGATGCAGGCTCTGAATCGGGCAGCTCAGCCCGCTTCAGCGGATTCCGCCGCGGAGATTCCGGACTCCGGTGGGCTCGACGGTGTTGCCCAGGAGATTGCGCGTTCCAGACTGATGCAGGCGCTTCGCGCGCGCCAGGTCGAGCCCTTTTCAGTAACGGTGCTTCCCGACGGGGATGTGGGCGACGCGCCATTTGTACTCGTTTTCCAGCACTCCAAAAACGAGCTTCGCGGCTCCGACATCTCCTTTTCCTTGTCCGCGCTCGGGCAGCAGCGGCCCCATCGGGATGGGATGCGCATCCCGTTCGACGAGTGTGCGGTCACGAACGCCTTCGGAGAAGCAATCCAAATGGAGCGCCCTCTGCTGCCGCAGTTGAAAGGGCAGGAGGTGGTTTGCCTTTCGCGCCAACTCTATTCATCTCGCGCGTCGTAAGGAGGAATGCATGAGTATGGTGTCCAGAATGGCTTCCGTGGCGATTTGCGTTGTAGTGCCCGGCGTCATCGTCACGCTCGCAGCCGCGGCGGACGAGGCGCTTCGCTTTCCCTTCTACATCGTGCTGACAATCTCGGCGCTGCTTCTTAACGTTCTAAATGGGGGGCTTTTGATTTTTCTCTGGAGGGGAGGCCGAAGCCTTGCAGATCGAGAGGCCGCGATGGCACAGGCGGGACCGAGACCTTCGCCACAGGAGATGAGCGAAGCCTTCGCCAGATTGCACTCGGTGGTGTGGAGTATTCCTAATGGCCATGGACGCACCGGGAGGGAGAGGAGAGATGAAAGTGAAACAGCCCATTCGCCGCGGTAACCCGCCGCGGGCATATCTGCGGGCGCTCGTGTTCACCAGTGCCGCCGTCACAGTTGTGGCCGTCTATGTCGCACTGCGCGTGATTGCCGCCAACGCGATGCTGGATCGCGTCGACTTCAGCACGCGCCACGCGAGTGGCGCGACGTTTTACGCTGCGAAGAAGCGCGTGTTTGTCGGGCAGGCGATCTCGAGGAAGCAGATTGCGGATCACTTGCAAGGCATCGGGTTCACCTACACCGCCGCGCCACTGGAGTCACCGGCGGAATCGCCGCAGCCCGGGAGCTACTGGTTTTCGGCGAGCGATTCGCTCGTTGTCGAGCCACGGCTGTCCGAATTCAAACGGCTGCGGATTACGTTTGGAGGCCGCCGGATTGTCTCTCTATCAGAGACAGACAGGGCCGGCGAACCCGATTTGCCGGTTCTGGAGTCCGCTCTGGAGCCGGAACCTCTGGGCACTTTCGTGCTCTCCATCAACGGCGACGCCCGCTCCAGAATGTTTGTGAGACGCGAAGCCATCCAGTTTGCCGACCTCGCAAGTACGCACTTGTACTACGCGCTTATTGCCAGCGAGGACTCCCTGTTTCTGATTCACAACGGCACGCGGTTCGACCGAATTCTGAGAAGCCTCCTGATCGACGGATACGGCGGAGGTAGTTCTATTACGGCGCAGGTCGTAAAGAATGCTGTGTCTCTGAACAGAACTCGCGCGCTTCCCCGCAAGATCGATGAGATCTTCCTTGCGGCTGCTCTCGAATCGCGGTTTTCAAAAGCGCGAATTCTGGAACTGTACGCCAATCATGTCTTTCTCGGCGGTGAAACGGGATCGCCCAATGTGTATGGGTTTCTTGCCGCAGCCAGGGAATACTTCGGCAAGAGCGCCCTCGCGGATCTGAGTTTGAGTGAAAGCGCGACTCTCGTCGCGATGCTGCCGCAGCCGACGCGGTTTCTTCATGAAGCCCGGGGCGGAAACTATCGGGCACTCACGGCGCAGCGAGACCGCGTGCTGCGCCGGTTGGTCGACGTTTGGCCAGATCGATACTCCAACACCACGGTGGCTCCGGCCAGACAGGAGAGCCTCCAGTTTGTGTCCCCAACGCGGGCCGAGCGCGAGTTAGACGTCCTTTCGCGGGCGTTCGTCGGCTACGCGAGCAGGCAACAGCCGCTCGTGGAACTCGAGGGATTGCCTGCGGAGGAGTACTCCGGCCTCCACGTCTACACATCCATTGATCCGGAATTGATGCGCGAGGCGCAGCGGATACTTGAGGGTGCGATTCCTGCGATCGAGCGCCGGTATCCACCGGTCGGCGGCCGGACGTGCCGGGATGGAAACGACCGCATGCTCGGCGCGCTCGTCGCCGTCCATCCCGCTACCGGCGAAATCCTCACGATGGCGGGCGGAGCGGGAGGGCCCGGCGGTGTTCAGTACGCCAGATTCGCGCTCAATGCACTTGCCGCTCCGGCGTCCACCGTGAAGCCATTCTTCGTGACCCAGGCTTTGGAGCACGGATACACCGCAGCGTCCCTAGTGAAGCCTGCGTCAGGTTCGGGCCAGAGCCGAATGCGCACGCTGCTGGCTCGCTCCGATCGGAGACTAGGTCTGTCTCTGTTGGACTTCATGGGGGCTGCGGAGGCGGTCGGCATTTATAGAAAGGTCACGGGACTCCCGGTGCAGGCATCCGAGGCCGAAGCCCTGGCGATGGGCGCCGCACCGGGTTCCGAGATTTCGGTTCTGGGGCTTGCCCGAGCGTACACGCTCTTCGCCAACAACGGTCTGATCCGGCAGTTGGAGCCGATCGGCGAAGTCTATCTCGATGGCCGCCCTGTCGATTTCAAGCGGAAGACCGCAATCCGGGCAGCCGACCCGGCCGCCTCGTTCATCACTGTTCAGATGATGCGATCTGTGTTGGGCCATGGTGAGGATGGCGCGCAGGGCACGGCCAGGTATTCGTTCCGGCAAACCGGTCTTCCGGCCGATGCTTCAATAGGTGGGAAGACGGGATCTGGAGCGCATGAGGTCTGGATGGTCTCCGTCAGCCCGCGGCTCGTTGTGGCGGTCCTGTTGACCTATCGATGCCACTCACCGATCCAGAATGCGGAGAATCTTTTCGCGAGCGATACAGTCGCTCCCATCTGGGCCGCCTTCATCGATTCCGTGCGCCGCTGGAGACCTGATCTGCTCGCTGGTGAGTTCGAAATGCCGAAAGACGTCGTGCTAACGCGGATCGACCCGGCCACGGGCTGCCTCTCGAACGAAAGCGGAAGCATTTTCGAGTACTTCGTCCGCGGGGCGAAAACTTCTCCGTGTCCCGCGATTCCAAGACACCACTAATGCGGGGTAGCCGCTCCCTTTGAAATTCTGCTTTCCAGGTATTCCAGGGTTGGCTCCACGATGGCGGGATCAAACTGCGTGCCCGAGCAGCGGCGGACCTCGTCTGCTGCGGCCTGAAACGTCACCGGCGTGTTGTACGGGCGTTTGTAGATCATGGCGTCGATGGTGTCGACAATCGCGAACACACGGGCGCCGAACGTTATGTCATCGCCTGCAAGCTGTCTCGGATAGCCGGTCCCATCGAATTTTTCGTGGTGTGATAAGGCACGTTAACTCCGGGAGGATCTTTTTTGGCGGCATCGACGCGAGCCGATTGTGTGGCTTGGCGAGGAAATTAGATTGTAGTCTGCCCGCAGCGCCGCTATTTCGGATGTCCTGTGATATCGAGAATCCGGTAGGTATCGTCGACGATCTGAAAATAGAAACGGTAATGGTCGTTCACCCGGGCTTGCCAGATGTTTTCGGCTTCGCTGTATTTTTTGGCTCGGAGTGACGGGTGCTGGAGATTCATGAGGAGCAACCCCAATTGCTTGTCGAACCGATCCTGAACTGTGGTGTGCAGTTTCGCGTATTGGCGGATGGACCGGCTGGAGAAGGCCGCTTTCATTTACTGCGCTTGGCGGCCTGACGGAGGGCCTTTACAGCCACATCTGCATTATCAAAGGGCCCGATGAAACGGCCTTTCTTGAAGTCCGCAAGCCCCTCCGCAATGCCGCGGTCAATGACGCTCTTTGGGGTAAGCGTGATCTTGCCATTGACCACCTTGGCCTCGAGAATGTCCCCGATAGCCACGCCGGCTTCGTCCCGCACGGCGGTCGGCAATGTTACCTGGTATTTGTCTTTTACTTTTACGAGCGGCACGATAGTTTCTCCCTTGGACACTGTTAGAAAGTTGGAAAATACAACCTTTCAGTTCAGTATACGGGTTCCGAAGACAGTGTCAACGCCATGCCTTCTCCGCCAGCAATGCGGCTCGCGCGGGGCAGTTAACCAGCGGAGCCGAACAACTCCCGGAGGGCGTCCGCAGGTAAAGCGGCGCGTCGACGTCATCTCCCCAAATCCAAGACTTCCTCTGTCGCTCGAGTCGGTCACAATCGGAGCGGCGATGAAGGTAACGAAATCACCGAAGCCTGTGGTGTAGAGGGTCGCGGGTTAGCCGCTTATTTTGAAATCCTGCCTTCCAGGTATTCCAGGGTCGGCTCCGCGATGGCGGGATCAAACTGCGTCCCCGTGCAGCGGCGGACCTCGTCTGCAGCGGCTTGAAACGTCACCGGCGTGTTGTACGGGCGTTTGTAGATCATGGCGTCGACGGTGTCGACAATCGCGAATACACGGGCTCCGAACGTTATGGCATCGCCTGCAAGCTGCCTCGGATAGCCGGTCCCATCGAATGTTTCGTGGTGTGAGAAGACAAGTTCCGCGGCGCCCTTCAGAAATTCGATTCCATCCAGAAAATCCTTTCCGTATTCAGGATGGCGGCGCATGGTATCCCATTCCGCCTCGGTCAGCGGACCCGGTTTCCAGAGGATGCTGTCCGGGATCTTCAGCTTTCCGACATCGTGCAGAAGAGCGCCATGCTCGATCTGGATGAGCGCATTCCCTTCGATCCCCATCGACCTGGCCGCCCCGGCAGTCAGATTCGCAACCCGGCGGGAATGGCCGCTCGTGCTCTGATCCCGGAAATCGAGAGCCGTCGAGAGCGCTTCAAGCGTGGCGGAATGGACGTGCGTGAGGCTGCGCAGAGCGTCATTCAGCGCGGCAGTCTTTTCGGCGACCAGCGCTTCCAGGTGCAGGCGATAGGCCTCATTTTCCTTCACCAGCCTTCGATGTTCCAGCGCCCGATTTACCGCCAATGAAAGCTGGTTCAGTTCGACCGGCTTGAGCAGGTAATCGCTGGCGCCCCGCTTCATCATATCCACGGCGAGCGAGGTTTCATCTTCCGCGGTGAGAAATACGACTTCGACGGTGGGATCCTTTTCCTTTACTGCGCTCAGCAGCATGGAGCCGGTAACATGAGGCATCCGAAAATCGAAGATGCAGGCATCCGGATGGAAGGAATCAAACTCGGCTACGGCTTCCCTGGAATCACTGACGCCGCGCGTCTCGTAACCACGGTGCTGTAGCAGTTCACGAATGAAGGAGACAATTTCAGGCTCATCGTCAACCACCAGAATTCGCACACTCATTGCCGCGGATTCTACAGTAAAGGCAGGAATTATTGTCTTGGTTTGATTGTGCCGGGCTAACTACCGGCGCCCTAAATAAAGGATGATTCCGACCGACGCCTCGATACTGTGAATCGCGCCTTCGGTGGGCAGGATTACCGCGTTCGGGTCGTCGGACCGCCGCGGAAATCCGAAGGAGGGATTGCGATTGAGAAAGCCCCGGACATCCAGCCGGAGACCGAAACGGGATGTCACGCGCGTCTTCACGCCGGCCCCGTAATTGAAGGTCAATTCATTCGATTGATCGAAGTCGCCGAGGTTGGCGCCAAACGGGTCGAGCGCGATTTGTTTGGCTTCAGGAGTCGGACGATAGATCATGGCGCCCAGGCCCGCGCTGACAAACGGGCGCGTCCGGCGTTGTTCGTCGTCGCTGAAGTAGTAAAGGGCATTGATGCCAAGGTTGTGGATCTGAATTGGGAGATCGACCCTCGCCTTCGGATTCGTAATACGGGCAATGTGTACGTCGCTCTGCTCGAAGCTGTAATAAAACTCCTGTCCCCAGTGCCCGCGAGTGTAGACGTTGGCGCGCATACCGCTTCGAATCACCTGATCGAGGCTGAACGATCCTTCCACCGGTGTAAGCGACTGTGGAGCGCCGATCACATATCCATTTTTGGTGTGGCCGCTGAAAGCTGCGAAGACGTTCAACTCCAGATCCTGGGAAACCTGGGCGGACGCCACGGTAGAACACATCAAGGACAGGGCAATCGACACAATCCCACTCAGCAGCCATCGCCTCACGCATCGCGTCATGTAAAGACCTCCTCGCACAGTTGGGCCAGTGCAACCGTATTTCACAGCAGGGACAGAACTGGGGCATGAAAAAAATTAGGCACTTCCCGAGCTGTGAGGGCGTGTTGCTCAAAGGCCCTCACCCGCCGCTTCGCGGCGCTCTCTCCCCAAAAGGGGCAATAACATATCTGGCTCAACACTGTCGCGCCCACAGGTAGACCGGCGCCGTGTGAGACTGGCCCGCGCTACAACTCCAGTTTGCGGAGCCGAAGGTACTGCTCTGGAGTATTGATATTCCTGAAGATCGCGGGCCCAAAGCCGGCATCCTGGAGTTCCGATTCGCTGATGACCTCGGTGCCGCATTCGGCCAGAAAACCGTGCACGCTTAACTTTCCCGACTTAATGCGTTCATTCGCGATGGTAAGGGCTCCGCGCCGGACACCCAGGCAGAGCGGGAACCGGGACTCGATATTGCAGGCCAGCGCAAGGTTCTTCGACGTCTCAAGGCGGCCGCGAAAATATTTAAGGAAGGGAAGGGTCAGAAATGGCAGATCGACGGCTACCACCAGATTCGTGTCCGTCTCACTCGTTTCGAGAAGTGTCACAATGCCGCCCAGCGGCCCGCAGCCTGGCGACCGGTCGGGCATTCCATCGCGTCCGGCGGCCTGAACATTCTCGACGGCGCCTGCAAGCAGATCCGTCATGTGAGTCAGAAGGGGGCGGCCGTGCCAATCCAGCAGCGCTTTGTCCTGTTCCATGCGGGTGCTCTTCCCGCCGGCAAGCACAAAACCATTAATTTTCATCGCGTTGACCCCACACCCCCATTCCTTTAATATGGGTGCTCCATGACACAACCCAAACGCATTTTAGCCCTTGCCATCATGGTCGTGGCGGTTTCACTTCCGGCATTCGCCCAGTCCACCGTTTTCATGTCCGTCGACGAAGTGCGCGCGGGCATGAAGGGCATTGGAAGAACTGTTTTTCAGGGTACCGCCATCGAGCAATTCGATGTCGAACTTTTAGGCGTCCTGAAGAATTTCGCACCCAAACAGGACATGATCCTGGCGCGCCTTTCGGGCGGACCGCTGGCGCAAACCGGCGTGATTGCAGGTATGAGCGGAAGCCCTGTCTACATTGACGGCAAGCTCCTGGGCGCGGTGGCTTTTGCGTTTCCATTTGCGAAAGAGCCCATTGCGGGCATTCAGCCGATTTCTCAGATGGTCAACATCCTGAACGAGCGGCCGGCGCCCGCTCCTGCGGCGCAGGCGGCCTCGCTGCCTACGGAATCGCCCGCGGAATTCATTTACGGTTTATTGGGCCGTCTTGGCGAAGGGAAGTCACTGCAGGAGGCGCATCAGGCTTGGCTAGGGCAGGGTTATCCGGCGGCCGCTCAGCCGGCAGCAGGCGCCCCATCGCTTGTCCGCATCGAAACGCCGTTGTTCCTGGCGGGCGCAACTCCGGCGGCGATCCGGCAATTCACGCCATTCTTTAATGCCGTTGGGTTCACGCCTGTCCAGGGTGGAGGCGGCGGAAGCGCTTCGAGCCTGCAGGCAGGCCCCACGCCGAGCCTGCAGCCCGGATCGGCCGTGAATGCCGAACTCATTCGTGGCGACGTGAATATCAGCGCAAACGGCACTGTGACCCATGTGGATGGCAACCGTGTATACGCGTTTGGTCATCCCAACATGTCGGTCGGACCTACGGATCTGCCGATGTCTGCCGGGTACGTCATATCGCTGCTGCCGAATATTCAGAACTCGTTCAAGTTGGCGGTCCCCATGGACGTGGTTGGTTCCTTCGACCAGGACCGGGCTACCGGAATTGCCGGAACCATAGGCAGGGCTCCGAAAATGATTCCGATGACCGTGAACCTGCGCTCCAGCCAGAACACGGTGAACCAGTACAAGTTCGAAATCGCAAATGATCGTTTCCTGACGCCTCTGCTGATGAATTTCACCCTATTTAATGCCATTACCGCCAGCGAACGCGGCCTCGGTGAGATGACGCTCGATATTTCCGGAAGCATCCGCGTGAAGGACTACGATCCCATCCGCGTCGACAACGTGTTCAGCGGAGATGCGAATACGCAGACAACAGCGACGATCGGGACCATCGCGCCCGTGCAGTACTTGATGAACGCAGGCTACGACGGCATCGTCATCGAAGGCGTGGATCTCGATATTGTTTCCACCGACCGGAAAACGAACGCTCAACTCGAACGCATCTCCGTGGACAAGACAGAAGTACGTCCCGGAGAAACCGTCATTCTGTCGGCATTCCTGAGAGCCACGACCGGCGATATCGTCGTGGAGCGCCATCCGGTGCAGATTCCATCCGGTCTGCCTGCAGGTCCGGTTCAGTTGCTTGTGGGTGACGGTACGACTATAACGACGACCGATCTCCGCCGTGGCGCCGCGGGAGTCCCGAAAGACATGACGCAGATCATCAAGGAGCTGAACAATCTCCGCAAGAATGACCGGCTCTATATCAAGATCCTGAGTTTTGCCCCGGCCATCGTGATCGGTGGAGAAGAGTTGCCGTCGCTTCCGCCATCGATGGCGGCTGTCATCAATACGGACCGCTCCTCCAGCCGCAGCGTTTCCAACACGCGGAACTCCACCATAGGCGAAATCGAACTTCCGCAATCCCGGTATGTAATTCAGGGACAGAGATCCCTGAACGTCACGGTAAGACCGTAATGAAGAAAAGTCTTTGGCTATTACCGCTCGCGCTCGCCATTCCCTTGTTCGCAGTGACTCCGCAGTTCTGGGAAGTCCGCACCTACGACGATCTTCGCCGCGGCAAGCTGACCAACGTTTCGCTCACCAGCGACGCGGGACTCGTGCTGGCTCCACGGCTGGATATGGTTTTCAACACGGAGCAGGCGATGGTGTGGTCGGCTGTCGCGGATTCGGGCGGCAATGTCTATCTGGGCACGGGGCACGACGGCAAGGTCTATAAGGTCGATCCGGCCGGCCGGGGACAGATGGTGGCCGACCTTGACGAACTCGACGTCCTCGCGTTGGCCGTAGATAGCCGGGATGTGCTCTATGCGGGTACGTCGCCCGACGGCAAAGTCTACAAGATCGAGCCCGGCCGGGACCCTCAGCAGTTTTACGACCCGGACGTGAAGTACATCTGGTCACTCGTGTTCGACAGGCAGGGCCGGTTGCTGGTGGGCACCGGCGACAATGGCGTCATTTACCGGGTCACGCCGGATGGCCGGGCGGAAACGTTCTACGACACCGACGAAACACACGTCGTCACGATGGCTGTGGATCGTGACGGCAACGTTATCGCCGGGGGCGATCCGAAGGGTTATGTCTATCGCATTTCGCCTCAAGGCACGGCCTTCGTGCTGTACGACTCGGGTATGCGCGAGGTTCACTCTGTTGCGCTCGGCGCCAACGGCTCCATTTATGCGGCTGTGATCAGCGGACGTTCCCCTGTAACGCCGCTGGCATCGCCGTCCGGCCCCACCACCACCAGCGCGGGAGGAGGCGGGGCGACCGTGACCGTTACCGTTGACGCAGCAAGCGCCGCTCAACAGATCGACGTCATCGAACCCTTGATTGACCCGCCGGTGGGTTCCGGTTCTTCGCCGGCCCGCTCAA
This sequence comes from Candidatus Sulfopaludibacter sp. SbA3, assembly GCA_945865815.1. Classification (GTDB taxonomy): domain Bacteria; phylum Acidobacteriota; class Terriglobia; order 20CM-2-55-15; family 20CM-2-55-15; genus CAMBFR01. The sequence continues at coordinate 24,709 of CAMBFR010000004.1, read as the reverse complement.
CAACCGATGCGAATTCGCAAAGCCAGATCCTCGAAATACTGCCCGATGGGACCGTCAATACGCTGTGGAGATCGCGCGACGAGATGGTATTTTCGATCCTCCCTCGAAGCGGAAAACTGTTGTTCTCCACGGGAACCAAAGGACGGATCTATTCCATCGAGGATCCGCGGAACACGATACTGCTTCTGGAGTCGACTGAAGAGCAAACAACGCGCCTGCTGGAAGCCGGCAATCGCGTTTACGCAACCTCAGCAAACATCGGGAAGCTTTTCGGCATGGCCGATGTGCTGGCCGCTTCCGGCGAGTACGAATCCATCATAAAGGACACGGACGCCGTCTCCACGTGGGGCAAGGTGTCGTGGAAAGCGGAAAGCGCGAACCTGATTGAAATATCGACGCGCACCGGCAACACCAGTTCGCCCGATAAGACGTGGTCGGCCTGGGCCACGGTAGGCGCGGACGGGGCAGCCGCGAGTCCAAAGGCAAGATTCATTCAGTGGAAGGCCGTCATGAAAGCGGATTCCGGAAGATCGCCGCGGCTGTCGAGTCTGACAGTGCCCTATTTGCAGCAGAACTTCAGGCCCGAGGTGACGAATCTGGAGGTTTTGCCTTCCGGTGTGGCCGTGGTGAAAGTGCCTGTGCTGAATCCTGCGACCGGCACTCCGGATCCTCAGACCGCCCGCAACAACGCGCGTACGGGCCTGCCGGCTCCACCGCGCATTCCTCCGCGGCGCGTGAACCAGAGGGGCGCACAGTCGTTCCAATGGACAGCCACCGACAAGAACCAGGACTCCATGAGATACGACGTCTCTTATCGGGGAGATAACGAACGGAATTGGAAGCCGCTCAAAAGCGATCTCGAGGACAACTTTTACACGATCAATTCCGACACGCTGCCTGACGGCACGTACGTCGTCCGGGTTGCTGCCAGCGATGCCCCGTCGAACCCATCGGATATCGCATTGCTGGGCGAGATGGAAAGCCGTCCTTTTTCGATCGACAACACGCCGCCGGCCGTGAGCCTGCGCCAGCAAAACATTACAGGACGGCGGGTAGGAATTGCTATCGATGCCGCGGACCCTACGTCTACATTGAATCATGCGGAAGTCTCGATCGACACCGGTGAGTGGCGGCCCGTATTTCCAACCGACGGAATCCTCGATTCAAAGTCCGAGACTTTTACTTACGTTTCGCCGGAACTCTCGCAGGGCGAGCATGTGATTGCATTCCGGATCTATGACCAGGTCGACAATGCCGGCATGGGAAAGTTGGTCGTGAGAATACCGTGAACGGAAGAAACGAGCAGGTTATGAAACACTTTGTCGCTTTGCTTCTCTTGCCTATTGCGCTGGCTGCTCCGCTTGGAGCCCAGTCCACGCGGCCCGCACAGGACGACGATCGTCCCCGGATCGATGTCGAGTCTTATGCAGTTGACGTGACCATCATTCCGGAAGAGCGCCGTCTCACAGGTAAAGCCGAGATCCGTTTCAAACAGCTGGACCGCAGGAACTTCGCGGTATTCGACCTCGATCGGCGTTTGCGTGTCACGACTGTGTCCGTTGCCGGCGCGGAGGCGCGTTTTCGCCAGTTCGACCTCGACTCCACGCTGGACATCGATCTTAGCGGCGTGCAGTTTTCGAGCGATCCGGTCATTCAGGTCGAATACTCCGGAATTCTCGACTTGGAGGATGATCGCCGCGATCCCGTGGTGGGCCGCGTCTCGGAAGCCAGCGCGTTTCTCCTTTACACCGGAAAATGGTTTCCCACCAACGCGCTTTACAAGGACACGGCCGCGATGAAGCTCCGGGTTACGGCTCCCGACGGATGGACCGTCATTACGGATCTGGCGCCTTCCAACGATGCCGCTTATCCGTTATCGAGCACGAGCTCGTCTTATTGGGGAACGGTTGCCGCGGGCAAATACACGCCAAAGACCGTGGCCTCCGAGGGCTCGGAAGTTACGGTCCACGCCCTGACGGCGGCTGACGATGTTGCGGCGCCGATTGCCGAAGCCGCTGCGAAGATCTTCAACTTCTACAAGGAGACTTTCGGGCCGGCTCCCGCAGCGGGTTTGCAGATTATCGAAGTGGACGGCGCGAACTGGCAATCCCAATGGTCTGCCGGAGCGGTTCTACTGCCGAAAGCGGAGCTTCGCAAGGACTTCGACGTTGCGGCGCTGGCGAAAACGATCGCGCACCAGTGGTTTCCATTAAAGATCGCCGTGCAGGACCCGAGCGAGGATGCATGGCTCGTAGACGGCATGTCGGTCTTTGCAAGCCTGCTGTATTTCGAAAAGGCGCTGGCCCCCGCAGAGGCGCAACCGCACATTGAGAAAGCGCTGGTGAAAGCGCTGGGCTATGAAGGAAACACCGCGGTGACGCAGGCCGGAGGACTGGACAAGGATTCGCCCGACTATCACGCGCTTGTCGAGTACAAAGGCGCGTTCATTTTGCGGATGCTGGGATGGGTGATCGGCGAGGACAAGTTCAAGGAACTGCTGGCCCGATACGTAGAGGAGTTCCAACAGAAGCCCGCATCGACGGATGCCTTCACGAAACTGGCCAACGACGTCGCCAATGAAGATCTGACGTACTTTTTCGACCAGTGGTTGAATTCCTCAGGCGTCCCGGAATTCGAGCAGGAGTTCACGGTTTTCCGCACAAAGGACGGTTACAAAGTGATGGGCCAGATAAAGCAGGATCTGGACCTCTTTAAAATGCCGATCGAACTGCAGATTCAGACCGACGGCGAGCCGGAGTATGTCCGGATCGACGTATCCGGATCGACCAGCGACTTCGATGTAACAACGATGAGGAAGCCGAAGAGCATCGTGATCGATCCGCGTGGCCGGGTCCTGCGCATGTCGAAAGACCTGAAGGTGTCGGTCCATATCACTCGCGGTGAAGAATTTGCAAATGAAGGCGAATACAACCATGCGATCGACGAGTACCAGGCCGCCATCGATCTCGACGAACGCAACTCGCTGGCTTTGTTCCGCATGGGCGAGGCGCTGTTTGAATTGGGCAACCTTCAGGCCGCCGCCAATATCTTCAGGGAAGCGCTCAACGGCGATCTGAAACCCGCATGGATTGAAGTTTGGGCCTATGTGAATCTCGGGAAGATCTTCGATATCCGCGGCCAGCGCGAACGCGCGGTTACCGAGTATCAAAAGGCCGTCAATACCGGCGACGACTCCTACGGCGCCCAGGCCGAAGCCCAGAAGTATCTCGGCGAACCGTTCCGCCGCTCCGGCCGCCCCACGATCGGGTAGTTGAATGGAAAAACAGACGACGATGTCCAAGTTGAAGCTGATCACGTTTTTTCTTGGAGCCGTGCTTGCTCCCGCCGCGAGCACGGGTCTCGCGCAGAACGTGCCGCCTCCCGATCATCCGGCGGTTACCGTCAAGGGACAGACCTATACGCCGCGTTCGATCTTGGCGCGCAACATGGGCACGCCCGATGACCAGACGGCGCAGTTCCCGCCGCACAAGATCATCGGCGATATTTATTATGTGGGGACGCGGACGCTGAGTTCGTTCCTGATCGTCACGCCGCAAGGCAATATTCTCATCAACAGCACCTATGAGCGCAATGTGCGCACGATCGAGAAGTCGGTCACCGATCTTGGGTTCAAATTCTCCGACATCAAGATCCTGCTCGGCAATCATGCCCATGGCGATCACCAGGAAGGCGATGCCCTGGTCAAGCAATTGACCGGTGCACAGGTTATGGCGATGGCCGAAGACGTACCTGCGCTCCAGGCGATGAAGCCCGGCGGCAAGGAGCACCCGATCGACAGGATTCTCCACGACGGAGAATCGGTGACGCTTGGCGGCATGACTTTGGTCGCACATCTGACGCCGGGCCATACGCGCGGCTGCACGACCTGGACGACGACGGCGCAGGAAGGCGGCCGAACCTACAATGTGGTTTTCGGCTGCAGCTTACGCGCGCCCGGAGTGGTGACGCCGGCGATCGCGGAGGAGCTGAACCGCTCGTATAGATTCGTCCGCACGCTCCCCTGCGACGTGCTGCTCGGGGATCACCCGGCGCAGTACAACATGCACGAAAAACACGCGAAGCTCGGGAGCGGCCGGCCGAACCCGTTCATTGATCCCGCCAACTGCACGACCGAGGCGGAAATCCAGGAAGCCATGTTCAAGGCGGTCCTGGCCGAGCAGCAGAGCGCCGCCCGGCCTTAGCAGCCGGCGTCAGCTTGGTTTATCATCCCGCTTTGCGAGACGCAGGATCAGCTTCTGCACGCGGTGCTCTCCATTATTCCGATCAAGAAACAGCGTGCGTGCGGTTCTTGGAATTTTGAGGCTCGGAGTAGTACCTTCGGCCTGATTACAGCCACTCCGCTGAAATGGATTTGGGGGAATCGTTCCGTTCGGCAGGCAGAACTCGCTTAAACCGGCGTTCACGTGTCCCGAAGAATGTGCGGGACTAACCGACCTCTCGGGTTGGATGTTCGACCATGCGGATATCGTGGTCGGTAAGGGTTATCACCGCAGTAGTTGTACCGTCTGCATCTATGAACTCGACAATGAATGCCTTTCCGTCTCCGTGGCAATGAACAACCGTTCCGGTATCCCCTTTTTTCAGGTTCTCTTCCTCAATGTCATGTTTCAACGCGACGACGTCCAATTCTCGAATCATTTCCTTTCCCTCAATGTGGATAACCCGTCACGAATCGGGGCCGCTCACCGTCGTTGTCGATGCACCAGACTGTTCTGAACCGAACTGAAACGCCGGCCGGCGTCTGTAAGAAACCGTCAACGACGTAGCTGATGCCATACCGTGACTCATACGTATCACTGACTTCTTGAGAGTAAGCGATGTCGAGCAAGTTTTGAATGATTATGTCAATTGTGCGCTCGTCGTGTCCCAACGCCCTTAAGAGCTTGGCCTTTGACCAGCCTTTCGGATGTCTCTCGGCAAGCAAGTAATCGCGCACTTTGGCAATGGGTACGTAAGCTTTTTCGCGATGGGGCAGTTTCACGCTGGATTCCTGCAATCCAGCAAAGGGCGGATTTAGTATGCATGGAGGACGTGTTGTGGGCTACGGCAGTTCGGTAGTCCCGCCGCTTCCGCTGTTTATTCGTCCAACTGGTAGTTCGGGGCTTCCTTGGTGATGAACACGTCGTGGACGTGGCTTTCACGAAGCGAGGCATCGGTGATTTTGACGAAGTGAGTCTTGTTCTGCAGTTCTTCGATGGTGCGGACGCCGCAGTAACCCATTCCTGCCCGGAGGCCGCCGACAAGCTGGGTGACCATTGAAGCGATCGGTCCCTTGTAGGCCACGCGCCCTTCGATTCCTTCCGGGACCAGTTTCCCGGGCGCTTCCTGGTCCTGGCCATAGCGGTCGCGGCTTCCTTCCTGCATGGCGCCGAGCGATCCCATTCCACGATAGGACTTGAACGTCCGGCCCTGATACAGGATGGTTTCGCCGGGGCTTTCATCCGTCCCGGCGAACAGGGAACCGATCATCACGCAGTCCGCGCCGGCGGCGAGGGCCTTCGTAATATCGCCCGAGAACTTGATTCCGCCATCGGCGATGAGCGGAACCTTTGCCTCGCGCGTGGCGCGGGCGCAATTGAGAATGGCCGTTATCTGGGGCATGCCGACTCCGCTGACAACGCGCGTCGTACAGATCGACCCGGGGCCCATTCCGACTTTCACGGCATCGGCGCCGGCGGAGATAAGGTCGCGCGCCGCTTCTTCGGTGGCGATATTGCCCGCGATCAACTGGAGTTCAGGGAAGCGGCGCTTCACTTCCCGGACCGCTTCCAGCACACGGACCGAGTGTCCATGCGCGGTGTCGATGACAATGACGTCCGTCTTCGCGCGAATCAGTTCAGCGGCGCGTTCGAGATAGTCGCCCGTGGCTCCGATCGCCGCGCCGACGCGCAGGCGTCCCTGGGCGTCCTTGGCCGCCATCGGGTAACGGATCTTCTTCATGATGTCCTTGACCGTGATGAGGCCCTTCAACTGCTGGTCCTTATCGACGACAAGAAGTTTTTCGATGCGATGCTTATGCAGGATCCGCTGGGCTTCCTCCAGCGTTGTTCCAACGGGAACGGTGACGAGTTCGTCCTTCGTCATGACCTCGCGGATAGGCATGTGAAATCGTGTCTCGAACCGCAGGTCCCGGTTCGTAAGAATCCCGACGAGCCGCCCGTTTTCGGTGATCGGAACGCCCGAGATCTTGTAGTGAGACATCAGCTTCACGGCATCTTCGATCTTGTCGTTCGGAGACATCGTGATGGGATCCACGATCATGCCGCTTTCCGACCGCTTGACCTTGTCGACTTCAGCTCCCTGCTTCTCGATCGACATGTTCTTGTGCATCACGCCGATGCCGCCCTGCTGCGCAAGCGCGATGGCAAGCCTGGATTCGGTCACGGTGTCCATTGCCGCGCTGACGACCGGAATATTCAGCTCTATTCGATTCGTCAGCCTTGTCTGTGTTTGAACCTGGGTAGGCAGGACTTCCGACTTCAGAGGACTGATCAGCACGTCGTCGAAGGTATAGGCGTCTCCGGTAATTTTCTTGTCGCTCAAACGGTCACCCCGTGGCATTTCTTGAATTTTTTGCCGCTGCCGCAGGGACAGGGATCGTTTCTCCCTACTTTGGCAGCGTCACGTTTCACCTGGCGCGCGGCTGCTTCTTCGCCTCCACTGTTGTCGGACATCATCATTTCCTGCCGCTTCTGGCGCTTTTCGATCTGCTCCACCTGTTTCTTTTCCTCAACGGGCTGGAGGAGGTAGAGGAACCGGATCGTGTCTCCCTCGATCCGGCTCATCAGGTCTTCGAACATCACGTACGATTCCTTCTTGTACTCGACCAGCGGATCGCGCTGCCCGTATCCGCGCAAGCCGATGCCTTCCTTCAGGTGGTCCATCGCCAGGAGGTTGTCTTTCCAATGCGAATCCACGATCTGAAGCATGATCATGCGTTCGTGATACCGCATTGCGGCCGAGCTGATGAGAGCCTCTTTCGCGTCGTACTTCTCATGGGCTTTCGCAACGAGCGCATCTTCCAGTTCGCGGGCGCCCATCCGGGATGGATCGATCCCTTCGTTGCGGTAATCGAACCCAAACTGCTGCAGGACCGCGATCGCCAAACCGTCGAGGTCCCACTCGCTTGGCTGGACATCCTCGTTGGCATGCACACCGCAGAGGGCAGCCATGATTTCGTCGGCAATGCCGGCCATGTAGTCCTTCTGGTCTTCGCCTTCCAGAAGTTGGCGCCTCAGTCCGTAAATGGCCTCGCGCTGCTTGTTCATCACGTCGTCGTATTCGAGGACATGTTTGCGATAGGAGAAGTTCTGGCCTTCAACGCGTTTCTGCGCGCTTTCGATCTGTTTGGAGACGAAGCGGGATTCGATCGGGACGCCTTCTTCCATGCCAAGGCGTTGCATGATTCCGGAAATTCGATCGGCGGCGAAGATGCGCATCAAGTCGTCTTCGAGCGATACGTAGAAGCGCGACGAGCCTGGATCGCCCTGCCGTCCCGATCGGCCGCGCAGTTGGTTGTCAATGCGCCGCGCCTCATGGCGTTCGGTTCCCATGATATGGAGGCCGCCGAGCGCGACAACTTCTTCGTGTTCCTTTTCGATTTGCGGCTTTACCTGCGCCAGTGCCTCGTTCCATTGTTCGGGCGTGGCCTGGACCGGATCGATCTCGCGCTTGCGAAGCACCTCGCGCGCGAGGAATTCGGGATTGCCGCCCAGCAGGATATCCGTACCGCGGCCCGCCATGTTCGTCGCGATCGTTACAGCGCCCTTGCGGCCGGCCTGCGCAACGATTTCGGCTTCCTTTTCGTGGTATTTCGCGTTCAGCACGACGTGCTTGATGCCGGCCCGCTTCAGCATCGCTGCGAGCTTCTCGGACCGGTCGATCGAAATAGTACCGACCAGAACGGGCTGGCCCCTCTGGTTCAGCTCGCGGATTTCCTTAACCGCCGCTTCGAACTTCTCGCGCTCGGTTCGATAGATCACGTCGGGGAATTCCGTGCGTCCCAGGGGCCGGTTTGTTGGAATGACCGAGACTTCGAGCTTATAGATCTTGTGAAATTCTTCCGCTTCGGTTTCGGCAGTACCGGTCATGCCGGCAAGCTTCTTGTACATGCGGAAGTAATTCTGGAACGTGATCGTGGCCAGCGTCTGGTTTTCCTGCTGGATCCGCAGTCCTTCCTTCGCCTCTACGGCCTGATGAAGCCCGTCGCTCCAGCGCCGGCCGGGCATGAGGCGCCCGGTGAATTCGTCGACGATAATGACTTCGCCTTCCTTTACCACGTACTCCACGTCGCGCTTGTAGAGCGTATGCGCCCGGAGCCCCTGGTTCACGTGGTGGAGGATTTCCATGTTCCCCGGATCGTAAAGGTTCTCTACACCCAGGAGTCCCTCGGAGCGCCCCACGCCCTCCTCGGTCAGGGTCGCAGTGCGATGCTTCTCGTCGACCTGGTAGTCGATATCGCGGCGCAACCGTGGAACGATCTTGTCGATGCGGTAGTACTTGTCGGTGGATTCGTCGGTCGGGCCTGAGATGATCAGAGGCGTCCGGGCTTCGTCTATCAGGATGGAATCGACTTCGTCGACGATCGCGAAGTTATGCGTTCGCTGAACGCAGTGCGAAAGGTCGAACTTCATGTTGTCGCGCAGGTAATCGAAGCCGAATTCGTTGTTGGTGCCGTAGGTGATGTCGGACCGGTACGACTCGAACCGATCCCGGTCGTCGATTCCATGACGGACGACGCCTACTGTCAGGCCCAGGAATTTATAAAGCCGGCCCATCCATTCCGCGTCGCGCCGCGCCAGGTAGTCATTCACCGTGACCACGTGTACGCCCTTGCCTTCGAGGGCGTTCAAATACCCGGGAAGCGTGGCGACCAGCGTTTTCCCTTCGCCGGTCTTCATTTCCGAGATCTTTCCCTGATGGAGGACATAGCCGCCGATCAGCTGCACATCGAAGTGCCGCATGTTCAGGATCCGCTTGCCTGCTTCGCGGGCGACGGCGAATGCCTCGGGCAGAATGTCGTTCAGAGGCTCGCCATTGGCGATACGCTGCTTGAATTCCGGCGTCCTGGCTTGAAGTTGTTCGTTGGTGAGACTGGAAACCCGAGGCTCTAAATCACCGACCGCCGCAACGATTGGCCGTATTGTTTTGAGTTCGCGCTCGTTCTTGGTCCCTACAAATTTCCTTATGATCGAGTCGAGCATGAAGAAGTTTAACACGCCCCCGGAGACGGCGCTACGGCAGCAGTGTGAGCGGCTGTAGGTTGTAGGTATGGCCTGTGGGCGCGGGGCTTCAGCCCGGCGCCCAGTGTGGGGGCTAGTCCCCCTGGGGCAGGTAGGTTCTGGGATTCACGGCGTGGTCATTGAACCGCACCTCGTAGTGGAGGTGGGGAGCCGTGCTTCGTCCGGTCGTGCCGACGTGGCCAATGATGTCGCCTTTGCGAATCTTCTGTCCCGACCGGACGGCAAATCGAGCCAGGTGCCCCAGGCGCGTGGTCAGGCCATTGCCGTGGTCGAGGATCACGAGGTTGCCATACGCCGCTTTTCGCTGCGCGAATATCACGGCTCCGTCCGCCGGGGCGCGCACGACCGTGCCGTAGAGGCTTGCGATATCGACGCCCATATGAAGTTCCCTGTCCCCGGTAAACGGGTCCATGCGGTTGCCGTAATGGCTGGAGATGCGGCCGGTCACCGGCCAGATGGTCGGTGTCGCCCGAATGATGCCATCTCGGCGAACGGCCACCTGTTCGAGCAGTTTGAGGTCACTTTCGAGTTCGACCGTCCGATCTTTGAGCAATTCGACGTTGGCTTTCGTGGTGGAGGGTTCGAGCAGGTCGGCTGTCGAATAATCGATTTTGGAACCGCCAACGGCCGGCATGTTCAGTTTGCCGAATCGCTTGGTCCAGGCGTCGTTTCCTATCAGATTGATGAGCCGGTCGGAAAGGGCTTCGAGGTCCGAAATCTTCGAGGTCAGTTTGGCTGTGGATACTTCCAGATTTCTTTTTTCGACCTTTAGCTGCGTATTCTCGGTCTCGATCTGTGTATAGTCGGCGACCGTGAATGCCATCTTCGCGTAACTGAAACCGAGTCCTGCTACTACAAGGAATGAGATAAGGCCCATGGCGGCCAAGACATACATGACAATGGCGGGAACGCGGAGTTTATGAAGCTCTGAACTGGCGTTCGGGACGATAATGAAAGTGTAAAACCGCTTGGCCATTGGTCACTCCTTTATAGTGAGTTTCCCGAGAGGGCCAAAGTCCTTTAGAGTAACCAGTATTTATTTGATGTTGAAGGACTTGATGGCAAATCGTTGATTCAGGAACCCGCGGATCGTAGCAAATGGTCTCTTCCACGGTCAAGGAGAAATTGAGGGTATCTAACATTCGGGTAACCGTCAGGAATGGCGGCCTTGCCTCGGTTCTTGTTCTGTTGGCTCTACTGACCTTCATATGCTCCTGGGCCGGAGTCTTCCCACCGGTCCTGGTCGAGAACTGGTACGCTCACGGGATCTTTCCCATCATCTCTTATAGCTTCGGCCTGCTGGCCGACATGGTTCCTTTTGCCTGGCTGGACACGGCGCTGCTCGCCGGTATCCCATTCGCCGGCTGGACGGTTTACCGCCGAAAGTATCGTTTACTCTCCGGCGTGGTGGCTGGGGCTTACCTGGTTTTCTTCTGGTCGTGGGGACTGAACTACCATCGGCCGGCGCTGTCGGCCAGGTTGAATGTCGAGGTTTCAGACGCCGTGGAAGCCCCGGTCGAGGCGTTTAGAAACACGGCTGCCGGAGAGATCAACCGGCTCTATCGCGAGTTGGCAAATTCGGAATACGACGACCAGCAGGTCCGATCTGCGGCCGCCGATCGAGTGGGGCGGGTTGTGGAGGTCATCCATGGTTCGGGCTGGGGGTCGGGCTGGCCTGCCGCCCGGATCGTGAAAACCTCGCGGCTGGCGAATGCCTGGTTTCAAATGGCAGGTGTAGACGGCCTGTTCAACCCCTTCAGCCATGAGCCGATCATCAGTAACGGCCTGCTCGAGATCGAGCGTCCGTTTGTGATCGCGCACGAGCTGGCTCACGTGCGCGGGTATCCCAACGAAGGCGATGCCAACTTTGTTGCCGTCCTCGCAACGCTTGTCTCAGGCGACCCACGCCTGCAGTACAGCGGCTGGCTGAATCTGTGGTTCTACCTGCGAAATCGCGACGCCGACGCACTGATCGATGAAGGCCCCCGCCAGGACATGCTACGCATCGCAGAGCGGCGGCGGTCGCAGCAGGTTCGATGGGTCAGCAGTCTGCAGACTGCGGTTCTGGACTGGTATCTGAAAGCCAACAACGTCGACGAAGGGATTCGAAGCTATTCGCAGGTTGTGCTGCTCGCGGTTGCGACCGAGCGGCAATGGGAGAGATTCAGGTGAAGGAGAGCTTTGTGCAAGAAACTACCGTCCTGGATTTGGGGCATCAAAGGGAGATTTTGAAATTGGACGAATCCTGCAGCTCAAATCTGAAATCCCGAAATATCAGATTGGACGGCATGAGCCACGAGCCGTCGTTTCGGGGAGGATCGCCGGTCCAATTGAAAATTTCGGATCTCGGACTTGAGCTGCAGGATTCGTCCAATTTCAAAATATGCTCTAGGGCGCCGCTAACCGCTGATTCGGAACTACTTTCGCGGGGAGGCTACATCGACCCCCGCGAGATTCGCACGCTCTATGGAAGCCTTGATGAAACCGGACGCTCGGAGGGCGTCGACAAACCGATTGATCGCGGCCGCCTTCGCAGCGTTTCCTTTCTCCACCGCGAATGACTGTTCCACGCCAAGAAAACTGTCGGGCAGCGCGCGAAGTCTGGAGGACGCGGCGGCCGCGTCAACGGCGCGCTGGGTGTTTACGCCGAAAGCGTGTATTTCGCCGCTCGTTATCAAACGCTCGAGTTCCGCCTGGAGCGGCATCGTCTCGAATACCTTCACGCCGGCGTTCTTTATATTGGCGCTGATGAATATCTGCTGGCTCTGGCCTCTCGCCACGCCGATCTGCACGCCTGGACGATCGGCATCGGCGGCCTTTTGAATCGGGGAATCCGCGCGAACGATGTAACTGCTGTGCATCAGGGCGAAGGGCCCGGCGAAATCCACTTCCTGCGCGCGACTTTCGTCATATGCGATGAAGCCGATATCGACCAGGCGCTTTTTCAGATGATCGATAACGCCGGCCGGGTTCGGCGCCGGTATGAGTGTGTATGGAACGCCCAGTTGTCGGGCGAGTTCCTTCACCAGATCCGCGACAGGACCCGTGATCGCGCCTGTCTGCGGGTCCACGCGAGCATGTACCGGATTCGTACCCAGGAATACGGCGCGCAGTGTGCCGGTAGGCGCCAGTGTTGCAGCGGGAGATTGGGCCGCAGCAGGAACAGACAGCAAGCCGGCCAAAAGCAAAATGATGGAGTTTCGCATGCGGGGATTATTTCACAGGAGATCCGAACGCGCTAATTTCGGTTGGATGTTTTGACCAGGAACTTACCAGAGCACTTTCTCGATATACCCGTACAACACGCCCGTGCCGTCGCGCAGCGACCGGCCGTAGATGAGGTTGAACGCGGCGGTCCGGGTTTCGAACTTCAGGCCGGCGCCGGTGTCGACCAGGAGCCTGCCTTGTTGGAAAATCCGGCGCCGGTCGAAAGTCATGGCCACGTCGACGAAGAGTTCGGGTTTGATCGTGAGGTACGGAAGATTAAGCGTATTGAAGAGCGGTATCGTCCGCAGGCGGCGTTCGATGTCGAAGTTGGCCAGCAGAAAGTCCGTTCCCATCGGTCCGTTCCCATACCGGCCGTGATCTGCAATGCCGTGGCCCCGAAGCAGGTTTCGCGGATGGGTTTCGATGCCCAGCACGAAATAGTCCTCTATGGGAAGCGACCCTCGCGCTGTGCCCGCCTTCAATGACCAATCCAGAAAGGCCTCTTTATCCTTCGACAGCGTAAAACGATTGTTCAATTCGGCCGTGCCGCCCGTGTAATCGAAATCCCCGAGGATCGATTTGCGGGCGGCAAAACCTTCGATCCGAAATCGATTCTGGTAAAGAGGCCGGTCAGCCAGGCGCAGACTGGTTTCGAACGTGAATCGCCCGGTATTGCGGCCATCGGTGAAGACCTCGGGCAAATCGCCCGTGGCGTCCCGATTGATGTACTCGAAGCCGGCGCCAATCAGAAACCGATAGTGAGGAATGTGGCGGAGATTCAGTCTGAGCGCGTTGGCCTTGTAGTTGAACCGGGCGCGGGGCAGCGATTCACTGCGGATCACGGGCGACAGGTCCCATCGCTCGGACCGCCACGTCTGTCCAAGATCGAGAAAGAGAATGCCCGGCAGCGGCAAGGGAATTCTCAGCCGGCCTTCCGCGCGCCGCCGGTCCGGATCCCATCGATAGGACGAATTGAAGTTGATGCCGCTGTCCCGGAGGTTCCACAGATCCAGGTTGGCCGTTTCGACCGGCGCACCCTTTACAAGATTAAAAAGGATGTTGGTGAAGGAGTTTGTCTTCGACGTTGTGCGGATGATCGCATTGTAGCGATCGGGAATCAGCGCCGGCTCAATTTCGATTCCAACGTTCGAAAAGCTCCCTGCCTCCAGCAGCCTGGCTTCGGTCGTTTTCCACTCCTCATAACGAAGCACTCCGGCGGGTTGAAACGCCGTGGCTTTGCGCACCAGGTGGTTCGTGAAATCCAGGTAGTAGTTGTGGAGAATGTCGTCGATGACGGGCCGCCCCGTCTTATTCCAGGATTGCAGCGCGGCCTGAACCTTGCCTTCGGACATATCGATATTGGCAAGCAGGTCCGACGCGTAAGCATTGTCCGGATCCACGGCAAGCGAGTTGCGAAGCGCCGAGCGCGCCATTTCCACATCCCGCTTTGCCAGATGGACCCCGGCGAGTTCGTTGTGGAACCGCGTGTCCTGGGGATAACGGCCGAGTGCTTCCTGAAGCACTGTTTGGGCCTTGTCGTAGTCGCGCATGTTTCCGTGCGCGACGGCAAGATAGAGATAGGTATCGGAAGCCGGGTTGACCGCCAGTGCGGCGGAAAGAATTTCGACGGCGCGGATGAACTCGCCCCGCCCGATCGCCGCGCGGCCTTCTTCAACCTGCGCCAATGCGGGAGTGGGGATGAAAGCGACAAGAAAAATGCCAGCTGCAAAAAACAGGATCGAGACTGGGCCGCCAAACCGATCACGAATCATCGCTTGCCTCACTCCGGCACAGATTATAAAGTCGCAGGATGAAAACCTTGGGATCTTTTCTCTTCTTGATTGCGTTGTTGTTGACGGCAATGCCTGTGGATGCGAGCGACCTGACGCTGTATGGCGGCTTTCAGCGCCAGGGCATGGTGACCCTGGACACGGGCACGACTGGTCAGCTGGGGCAGGCTGCTAAGCAAACGTTCGATCCGAGAAATTTTGGAGTGTTCGGCATCCGGTATGGCAAGGGCAGGGTGGTCGGGTCGGAACATACGCTGGCGTACACTCCGAATTTCATCGAGAGCAGCCGCAAGGCCATCCTGTACCACAGCAATCTGATTGTTCAGGCGCCTTTGCCGGTCGTTCGCCCTTACGGAACCGTCGGTGTTGGAGCCGTTTTTACAATGGGCAACTCGGTTGTGGATCTCGGCAGGAAGTTCGCCATCAACTATGGTGGGGGCGTGAAAATCCTTCCTGCGGGACCGGTTGGAATCCGTTTCGACATTCGCGGCTACACGATTCCCAGCGTACAGCGCAGTGGATCGTCGATTGAGGCTGGAACGCTGAACATCGCCGAGGTGAGCGTGGGTGTCATCTTCTCATACTGATCCCGGCGGCTGGACATACGCGGGCCTGTTTCTTACCACTCTTTCGCTTCTGCAACTCGAACTGTTCCTGACGCGCATCTTCAGCGTCACGATGTGGTATCACTTCGCGTTCATGGCCATATCCCTGGCCATGTTCGGCCTCGCCGCCGGGGCCGTTCTGGTGGAAGTGATGCGGCGCCGCAATGCCCACCTGACGCTTGCGAATACCGGTCTTCTGTTTGCGCTGAGCAGCGCGGCCTGCTTTGTAGTCCAGTTAAGCATTCCAGCCGATCCTGAAACCCGGTTAGCCTGGACCGTCCTGGCGTTCACGATTATCGCCGTTCCTTTCGTTTTTGCGGGCATCGTGGTCTGCGTTGCCCTGACCAGATTTCCCGCACACACCGGGGCCCTATACGCCGCGGACCTGGCGGGATCGGCTGCGGGCTGCGTCCTGACAATTCCAATCCTGAACAACATCCATGCGCCGACGGCCGTGATCCTGAATGCGGGAATCGCGGCCCTCGGCGCCTGCGCATTCGCCATGGCGGTGCGCGGTCATAGACCGCGCCTGCAGTGGACCACCGCCGCCATCGCTCTTGTTTTGCTGATAGTGGCCGGCGTCAATCAGTCCGCCAGGTTCATCGACATTCAATGGATCAAAGGCGGGCGAAACCGCGGCGGCGGGCTTTATGAGAAGTGGAACGCCCTGTCGCGGATCCATGTTCGTGAAACGGGAAGCGATCCATTTGGATGGGGAATGAGTCCGGCGTACCGGCCGCCATACAAGTCGGAACAGTTGTACCTGAACATCGATTCCGGGGCAGCAACGGTGATCACGAAATTCGACGGCAATCCGGACCGCCTCGAGCACCTGAAGTACGACGTCACCGCCCTTGCGCACTATTTGCGGAAAGACACTTCGGTGCTTGTCATCGGAGTCGGCGGCGGCCGGGACATTCTTGCGGCGCTGGCGTTCGGGCAGAAGCGTGTGGTCGGTGTCGAGATCAATCCGGATATTCTTTCGGTACTTACGGAGCGTTTCGCCGGCTACTCCGGAAATCTCGGCAAGATCCCTTCTGTATCGCTCGTTCACGACGAGGCGAGGAGCTATATCGCGCGGTCCGAGGAGAAGTTCGGCATCATCCAGGCGTCTCTGATCGACACGTGGGCGGCCAGTTCGGCCGGCGCGTATGTGCTCACCGAGAACGGGCTCTACACGAAGGAAGCATGGCTTACGTTTCTCAATCATCTCACCGGCGACGGGATTCTCACGATGTCGCGCTGGTACTACGAAGCGCAGCCCGCCGAAACGCTGAGACTGGCGGCGCTGGCAACATCTTCTCTTATCGAGATGGGCGTTTCCGATCCCCGGCAACACATCATCATCATCCGTAAACAGGACAGCTCCGAGACAGGCGAATACAGCGTGGCCACGATTCTTGTGTCACGCAGGCCATTCGTCGATGCAGAGATCGGCGCGCTGATGGACATTTCACGATCGATGGAATTCGTGCCCGTCCTTACGCCACGATTTGCGGAGCGGCCCGAGTTTGCGGCGATCGCCACACGCGAAAAGTACGACGAACTGATCCGGCAATATCCTTTGAACATCGAAGCGCCAACCGACGACACGCCGTTTTTCTTCCACATGCTGCGCGCCGGAGACCTGCTGAAAGCTTCGACGTACCAGGGGATGAATGAAACCAATCTCAAGGCCGTCCGGGTGCTCGGAGCGTTGCTGGGGGTAGTCAGTATTCTGAGTCTCGTTGCGATTGGCATACCGCTGGCGTTGCGCAGGCAGGTCCGCGACAGCCGGTCCGGGGCGCTGATGGTCTATTTCGCCGCCATCGGACTCGCCTTCATGTTGGTGGAGATCGGCCAGCTGGAGCGTCTCATCGTGTTTCTGGGTCATCCCATTTATGGCCTGACCGTGGTTCTTTTCGTACTTCTTGTGTCATCGAGCCTGGGAAGCCTTTCCTCACATCGGATGGGAGGCCTCATTTGGGCGCTCCCCGTGGCGCTCGGACTGTTCATCGTTTTGAGCCCGCCGGTCACCCGCGCGTTCGTTGCCTCGTCAACCGCGGTTCGAATTGCAGTATCGGCGGCAATGTTGTTTCCCTCCGGATTCCTGATGGGCATGGCGTTTCCCGTCGGAATCAAGCTCGCCTCTCATCGGGATGGTGCGCCGACGGCCTGGTACTGGGGCATCAACGGGGCGTTCTCGGTGATCTCTTCCGTGCTGGCTGTTTTCATCGCAATCTTCTGGGGAGTTACTGCTACGCTGGTCGCCGGACTTTGTGTATACCTGTTGGCATTGATTGCGCTCCTCGGTTGCAAACTTCAAACATCAGGAATATGAAGCTCAAAAAGACTCTTCATTTAGCCGTCTGGATTCCGGTTTTACTGGTCTCGATTTCCGCGATCTCGGTGGACCGGATCAAGATGCACACGGAGTCGCTTTCCGCGCCGGCCAGAGAAGGCCGGCGCGCGGGTTCCGAGGGCGCGGCGTTTGCGGCCCAGTACATTGCCTCTCAGCTCGGCGAAATGGGATTCGAGACCCAGATGCAGGAGTTCGGCGGCAACCGGAAGAACGTGATCGCAAAGAGCGGGACTGCTGAACGGTACATCCTGCTGGGAGCGCATTACGACGGGCAGGGAAGGGGATTCCCATCAGCCAGCGACAATGCGGCGGGCGTTGCCGTGGTCCTGGAAGTCGCGCGGGAACTGAAAGCGAAAAATCTTCCGGTCTCGCTGGTCGTTGCGGGATTTGACGACGAAGAGCAGGGCCTGAACGGCGCGCGTTACTACACTGACCACCCCATTTATCCCCTGCAGAACGCGGCTGCCGCAATCATCTTCGACACGATGGGACGCAGTTTTATCGATCTCCAGACCTTTGCGCTGTTTGTGCTCGGCACCGAATACTCGAAGGAACTGGCGGAAATCGTGCAGAAGAGAACACGGCCGGAAATGGTCGTGATCGGAACGGATCTGGTCGGGCCGCGAAGCGATTTCGCCCCCTTTGCCGTCAAGCGCGTGCCGTATCTGTTTTTTTCAAACGCCACGCATAAGGACTACCACGGCGAGGGTGACACGCCGGATAAGATCGACTACCGGCGTCTTGCGGACCAGACTTCCGTAATTGTCCAGATCGTCGAAGACATTGCGCGTTCGACTGCGCCCCCGGCGTTCCTGGCGCAGCCCGTCTATCCTTCAGCCGAGAAGGCCACGCTGACGCGGTACATGACGCAGGTGGAAAGGGAATACAAGGATCTTCCACCCGCTTACCGGCTGATGTTCGCCGATCTCAAGTCGCGTCTCCAGACCGACAATTCCCGCGATGCCCTCCGCGTCGCCACGTCCGCCCTGCTTGCGATAGCGACACCCCGTTTTTCGCGCTTCATGCTCTCCCTGATTCTGGCTCCCTATTTCGAAGGTCTCGGACAACCCGCCATTGCCGCTGCCAGTTACGAGGAAGCGGCTAAGTGGGCACAGGAAGGCCCAACTCGCCGGGAGCTTGAGGAAAAGGCGCGATCCCTGCGGCAATGAGATATTCCGGGGACGCACCCCGGGCCCGTACACGATCTTTTCCCGGGATCTCAAGAACACCTACATCAATCAGTGGAACCTGGCGGCGCAGAGGCAATCCGCATCGGACTGCCTTGTGGCGTTCCGGGACAGACACCGAATTGTGGTTGGGCGGGTGTCTGTCTCCGGAACTCTCCGACGGCAAGGGGAGTTGAGAATTTCAAACGGTTTCGGCATCAACGCTAAACGCCGTCGCAGCCCGAAGCATATTCTGGTCGTTCGTGTAGAGGCGCCGCAATCCGTTCTCACGGGCACACACAAGATGCAATGCATCCGCCGATCGGATCGTAGTGCGCTTGCTCAGAGTCCGAAAGGATTCCGCGGCATTCGCGATCAGGCTATCCGTAACCGACAACCATGTCCATAACCCGGCCGCGCAATCGTCGAAAAATTGGGCCGAGACTTCGCGAAACTCGCGCTCCGTGAACGCGCCTTCCCGCCATTTGCGGTGAAAAACTCCGGCGACCTCGATGCGTCCGAGCGCGCAGCAGTGCACGCGTCCAAGCGTCTCGGCTAAACGGCGGACGGCGTCGCTCTCCGGTTCGTCGACATAAAACTTGGCGATATACGCCGAATCGAAATAGCTCACTTCCGATCTCGATCCTCAGAAACCAACTGTGTGCTGTCTGTGCCGCGATTGAGCGAGCCAAGCATTCGGGCATAACCTCGGCGTAGCTTTCTCGCCGAGAACATATTGATCGTTGACTCAGCCTCGACCGGCACGATTCGAGCGACCGCCTTGCCGCGATCGGTCACCGTGATGGCGCCGAGCTTTTCGCTCTTTCGGACCCACTCGCCTGTTCGCTCGTGCAACTCTCGTATTGAAATAGATTTCATGTGTCACAATGTGACACATTCTGGACGGTGTGGCAAGCTTGGTCTAATTCGGGTCAGGCCGGTCAATTTCCTATTTTCGGATGAAGGCTTTCGTTGTATGAAAATATGGAATTGACCGGCCCGGCCCGAATTAGACCGATTCTGATTTTCTCCCCTTCCTTTGGCATTGAGTCGCGGCGGAGGGATACCGTACCATCCAAGCTCCAGATTTGGAGTTCACTCATGACTAAGACCAACGCAGACCACCGCCTCGGCGTTTCCGAATCGCAGCGGTATCTTCCATACCTCGTTTTATTGTTCGTCGGGAGCGGGTGTGCCGCGCTCATCTATGAAATTGTCTGGTTCCATTTGCTGGAGCTGGTCATCGGTTCCTCGGCAATTTCCCTGGGCGTCCTGTTGGGGACTTTCATGGGCGGCATGTGCCTGGGCAGTTTCCTGCTGCCTCGATTCATTCCGGACACGCGCCATCCGTTGCAGGTTTACGCATTTCTGGAGTTGGGCATTGCGGCGATCGGACTGATCGTGCTGTTTGCAATGCCGCTGGTCGGCACGGTTTACGTCGGCATTGCAGGCTCCGGCTTCGTCAGCATATTGCTGCGCGGCATGATTGCGGGGCTGTGTCTTCTTCCGCCGACGTTGTTAATGGGAGCCACTCTTCCCGCCATTGCCCGCTGGGTGGAGACGACACCGAAAGGCGTTTCCTGGCTCGGCTTCTTCTACGGCGGAAATATCGGCGGCGCCGTTATCGGCAGTCTGCTCGCCGGCTATTACCTGCTGCGGGTTTACGACGTCTGGATTGCGACATTTGCCGCGGTTGCCATCAATGTAACCGTGGCGCTGCTGAGCCTGGCTATCGCAAAAGCCACGCCCTACACTCCGGCGCCGGCCGCTGAAAGCAGCGCGCGGGCTCCGCGCGGTTCCTGGTCGGTCTACGTTGCGATCGCGCTGTCCGGAATGACGGCCCTCGCGGCCGAGGTCATCTGGACGCGGCTGCTCACGCTGCTGATCGGCGCAACGGTCTACGCGTTTTCACTGATCCTGGCGGTTTTCCTCTTCGGCTTGGGAATCGGCAGCAGTCTGGGATCGGCTCTTGCGGCGAAGATCGCGCGTCCGCGCGTGGCACTGGCATGGTGTCAGTTGCTGTTGTGTGTCGGCATACTTTGGACGGCGTACATTCTTAATGTCTCTCTGCCGTTCTGGCCGGTCGATGTCCTGCTGCCCAGCACGCCATGGCTCAGTTTCCAGCTCAACCTGGTTCGCTGCCTGTGGGCGGCATTGGTTCCGGCGATCCTCTGGGGAGCCAGTTTTCCGCTCGCGCTGGCTGCCGTCGCCACGCCGGGACAGGACCCGGCCCGCCTTGTCGGCGGGGTTTATGCGGCGAATACGGTGGGTGCCATCGTTGGATCGCTCAGTGCGAGCCTGCTGCTGGTGGCATGGCTTGGCAGCCAGGGGGCGCAGCAACTGCTTGTTGTCATAGCGGGACTGTCCGCCCTGCTGGCCGCTCTTCCCATTCTGTTTTCGAAGGACGGGCGGAAAACAACGCTCCAGCCAACGACCGTCATCCTGGTTGCAGCCGCAGCGGTGTGGGTGGTTTTGCTGGTGCGCGCGGTTCCGCCCATGCAGGAGCGATTTGTCGAGTATGGCCGCTTTGCGCCGGTGCGCGGAGCCGGCAACACGCTTGTATACATGGGCGAGGGAGTCAATGCCACGGTTGCGGTTTCCCGATCCACCGACGGGGTTCTGAACTACCACAACGCCGGCAAAGTGCAGGCATCGAGTCATCCATCAGATATGCGGCTGCAGCGGATGCTGGGACACGTTACGACGCTCGTGCCGAAGAACCCGCGTTCGATGCTTGTTATCGGTTGTGGCGCAGGCGTTACGGCAGGTGCAGTCAGCATCGATCCAAGAACCGAGAAGGTAACGATCGTGGAGATCGAACCACTCGTGCCGTCGGTGGTGTCCACGTATTTCGGTGAACACAATTTCAATGTCATTCGCAATCCCAAGGTCACCGTACGTATCGATGACGGCCGTCATTTCCTGATGACGACGGACGAAAAATTCGACGGGATCACGTCCGATCCTCTCGACCCATGGGTGAAGGGCGCAGCGGCGTTGTATACGAGAGAGTTCTTCGAGGTGGCAAAGGCGCATCTGAACCCGGGCGGTGTGGTTACCCAGTTTGTGCAACTCTACGAGAGCAATGAAGACGCGGTGAAGAGCGAGATCGCCACGTTCTTCGAGGTTTTTCCAAACGGAGTGATCTGGGCAAACACCGTCCAGGGACAGGGATACGACCTTGCACTGCTCGGCCAGGTCGAGCCCGTACAGATCAACATCGACGAAATGCAGGAGCGGCTCCGCAGCGCGGAATATGCGCAGGTCGCCAAGTCGCTCAGCGACATCGGAATGTTTTCGGCGCTCGAGCTCTTCTCGACGTATGGCGGCAGGGCATCCGACCTGAAACCCTGGATGGACGGCGCGATGATCAACCGCGATTACAATCTGCGCCTGCAGTACCTCGCGGGTATGGGCTTGAATCTGTACCAGGCCGAATCCATCTACTTCGAAATGCAGAAGTACATCCAGTTTCCAGACAACATGTTCACCGGATCGCAATCGCTCATCGATACGTTGCGGCGGAACATCATGAACCCGCTGCTCCAGCCCGCCCAGTGATCCACAGCATGACCGGGGCGCTCGGGAGCGTTGTCGTGAAACGCCCAGAGGAGGCCTTCGGCAACGAAGCCACGCTGAGTAAAGAATGGCGTGAGCTCGGTTACACCCGGCCGCCGGACCTCGATCGCGCTGCCAGGGACCATCGGCATTTCGTTGCGCTTCTGAAAGACGCCGGCGCGGAAGTTCTATACCTGCCTCGTGATGACCGCACCAGCCTCGACTCTCTCTACACGCACGATCCGGTCCTGATGACGGAACTCGGCGCCGTTATTTTTCAAACGGGGAAAGTAGCACGCCGTGGCGAAGGCCCGGCATTTGCCGACGCGCTGAGGGGCTGGGGCATTCCCATACTGGGTACGATCGGAGGGCCGGCAACGGCGGAAGCCGGAGACATGATCTGGCTGGACCGGCAAACGCTTCTGGTGGGCCGGGGATTCCGGACCAACGCCGCCGGAATTGAGGTGCTTGCGGCCTTATTGATGCCATTGGGAGTGTCCGTGATCCCGGTTCAATTGCCTTACTGGCACGGGCCGCACGACGTGCTGCATCTCATGTCGTTCATCAGTCTGCTTGATGACGATCTTGCTGTCGTGTATCGGCGCCTCATGCCGGTGCCGCTGTTTGAACTTCTAACGGCGCGGGGTGTCGCGCTTGTCGATGTTCCCGATGAGGAGTACGAAACACTCGGATGCAATGTGCTGGCTCTTCGTCCCCGCCGGGTCTTGATGGTTGCCGGCAATCCGATAATCCGGAGCCGTCTGGAAGAAGCGGGCTGCGCCGTTTCCGAATTCGACGGAAGCGAAATCTGCATACCGGGCGCCGGAGGACCCACATGCCTGACCCGCCCGCTGCAGCGTTTGTAGCCGTGCAGCCGATCCACCCGTGGGCGCCGGGCTTCAGCCCCGCGCCCACGGATCCCGAAGAGTTGAGCAGGTACATAGGTATAATCCGTATCGCGAATCTTAACAGCGCGACTCCATGACAATTACCGAGCCGGCAACCCTGATCACAGACTACATTCTGGCAATCGTCGCCGTGGTTCTTGCCGTTCTTGTGTCGCGCCGCCGCCGGCCCCGGCGGCTCTCCACGTATCTCTGGATTGCCGGATTTCTGCTGACGGGCGGGGCCGCGGCAACGGGCGGAACCTGGCACGGATTCGCGCTGTACTTCAGCGAACCCACGCATCGCCTCATTTGGAACGTAACCGTGGCGTTGATTCTGGCGAGTTCGATGGCGGTATTGTGGGCCGTATTCTCAGGACCAAAGGGGCGCCGTCACCCGAATACGCCATGGTTGGTTTCCGGTGGCCTGGTGACGGCGGCAGGTTTTGCGATTCAGCAGAGCGGTGTTGCGGTCCATCCGGACTTCAACCACAACGACGTGTTTCACTGCACGCAGGCCATTGCGCTGTGTCTGTTTTTCAAGGGAACTCACTCTGTTAAGTAGGCGTCAGTTCCGGAAGACGAGAAAGTAATCCGATCGGCCGCGGATGAAGAGACGGCTTGTCGAGCCGGCCAGCTTGTCGGTGCCTCGTTCTCTCTCGAGTCCCATCACCTGGGGGTACCAGTGCCCGCCTTCAATGATTTTCGTTGGCTTGGTCCATTGCGCCGGGTCGTCCAGGACGGGCGAAAACGCGATGTAGATGCCTTCCTGCGTCCATTCCGAATCGACAGCGCGATTCAGCAGCATGACGTATTGGTTCAAAAACGTGTTCCAGTGAACCGATGGTCCCCAGAAGGAATCGACAGATGCCGACCGATCGTGCCAGGACACGGCCGCGTCATAGATCGGAAGCGGTTGAAAAGATCCGCGGCGGATCTCCGATCCGAGTCCGGCGGGGTAGAGCCATACGCCGCGATCCCAGACCGCGACGTTACCCCGCGGCGTGTCTCGCAGCGACCACGGCATGCGTGCGACGGCGACGCCCTGCCTGGTTCTCGTTCCGCTGTAGATCGTAAAAAAGAAGTACGCTTCCGTCTCCTGCTGGTTCAGAACAACCGTGAAGTCGCCGACGCCGCCGGCGAAAAATTCGTTCGGCGTCCTGCAGTCCAGGCTGCCTGAAGGCACCTCCAGAAGGATTCCAAGATCCTCCCATGAAAGTCCGCCGTCCAGCGAGCGAACGGCACCGATTCGGGGCGCGGTCTTGTTCGTTCTGGGGCACAGCCCTAACGGCTCGTTGTGGTAGTAACCGTAAAGCGTGCCGTTCGGGGCCTGCAGAACCGCCTCCATCCATCGGCCGCCGCTGTTTGGGCTCAGGTAGCGGACGGGCTGCGTCGCCCCGAGCCGGCGGATCGTGAGACCCTGACTGATGCTGGGATTCTCCCAGGAGGTTACAACGTGCAGACGATTCTGCCCCTGCGTAAACTGCCAAAATGCCGGGCTGTTGGAATCCACGGCGGAAGGAAACTGGACCGCCGGGGCCTGGATCAAGTCAAATGCGGGAATGCGGTCCCGGTCCGGATTCTCCAATTCCTGGGCGGGCGCCGCAGCCGTTGGGCCGGATAACGTGAGAAGGAGGCCAAAATAACCATTAGTGCCATTCGTTTCAACATCATGTAACTAGTCCCATTTTCCAATATTTAGTGAGCACGTAGAATTCCCAACCAATGAGTAATGCGAAGGCCTTTTTCTGACAAGGAGTAATTTGAGGTTCGCTGGTATGGACTCAAGAAGGCAAACGAACCGGATTCACAGAGCTTCATTAGAGTGCTCAGGACTAGCACGAAACCGGACCGGCTCTCGAAGGCACTTCGTTTCAGAGGTTGTGGGCGCGGGG